>NZ_DIQL01000033.1:0-22245 GCF_002427225.1 Proteiniphilum sp. UBA5463
GATTACGATATGATGGCCGACTGGTGCAATGCTGTCTATAAAGAATATCCATCATTCAATATCGTGGGAGAAGCGTGGTTGAACAATACCATAGGAACAGCTTTCTGGCAGAAAGACAGCCCCCTCAACCCAAATAACACCCACCTCAAATCGGTGATGGACTTCCGTTTCATGGGACTGTCACACACAGCCTTCTTCGAAGAAACTACCGAGTGGAACGGGGGGCTGCACAATATCTACGATCACATGACCTACGACTTCATCTATCCCGATATCTGCAACGTTCTCCGTTTCTTAGATAACCATGATACAGACCGCATCCTGAAAGAGTATCCTTTAGATCTCTCAGCCTGGAAGCAGGCGATCACCTTCCTGCTTACCATGACTGGCACCCCACAGATCTACTACGGCACCGAATTACTGATGCACGGCAATAAAAGCCGCAGCGACGGGGACATCCGGCACGATATGCCAGGTGGCTGGCCCAGTGATACGACAAATCATTTCACCCGTGAAGGACGCGATGACATCCAGAACGAAGCTTTCGACTTTCTAAAAAAAGTTTTGCACTGGCGACAAGGGAAAAAGGTAATATCCAGCGGTGGTATGAAACATTACGTGCTCCAAAAAGGTGTCTATGTCTATGAACGGTTTTTGAATGATGAGAAAGTGTTGGTAGTGATGAACGGCACGTCAGGAGAGGTCACAATAGACCTTGGCCGTTATGCTGAGTCTATACAAGGCAAAAGCAGTTGGAAGGAGCTCCTTTCTGGAAAAACAGTCACTTTTGGTGAAACGCTGACACTCGCCCCGAAAGATGTGCTTATACTAGAATAACCAAGCAATGGTTTCTAAAGGTGTGTGAACCCAATCTACCACACTGAAAATATTAATTTTTAAAAAAAACGACAATGCAGATATCTTCAAAAGTAATTTATTTGCTATTTTTCCTGCTCCTTGCCCTCTCATGTGGGAAGGACCCTGTGGTACCACCGGAACCACCGGTCACCATCAAAGAGGGGCTTTCATGGAGCATTGCAACACCAGATGCTGACAAGGAGCTGACTATCTGGTTCAAGGCTTCTGCAGGCTCACCTCTCTACAACTATACAGGTGATGTTTATATACATACCGGCGTGGTGAGTGAAGGAACCTGGCGATATGTCCCTGCAGAATGGAATGAAAATATCGCGAAATGCAAGATGACCAGTGTTGCAAACGAAAAATTCACCTGGAGCATCAAGCTGGGGCCAACCATCCGTGAATGGTTCAGCTCAGGAAATACCCCTGTAAATAAGATAGGGATTGTAATACGAAATTCCGATGGGACAAAGAAGGGATTCCAGGAAGATAAGTTCATAGGAAATATTACCGACAACAAATTCAAAACGTTTCAGCCTGGTGCCGTAAAAAACGGGACTATGCCTGCAGACATGGAGTATGGCATCAACATAGTGGATAACTCAACAGTCACTCTGGTACTGTATGATAAAGACAAAAACGGGGCACGCAAAGATTATGCACATGTGACTGGTGATTTCAACAACTGGACACTTAGTAACGACGAAAAATCACAGATGTTCCGCGATGAGGCGGCTGGGTGCTGGTGGATAACTCTCACCGGCCTGGATCAGGAGAAAGAGTATGGATTCCAGTATTACATTGGGGACAGGGAAAAAGAACCGATTCGTGTAGCCGATCCTTATACCCGCAAAGTGCTGGATCCTGATAACGACCACTATATACCCTACTCTACATACCCGGAAAACAAGATCTACCCTGAAGGAGCTAACGGCATAGTATCTGTTTTTAAAATCCGACAGGATAACTACAACTGGCAGGTCACCGGTTTCAAAACGCCCGCTGCCGACAACCTGACCATTTACGAGCTGCTTTTCCGCGACTTTACAGCCTCCGGCGATATCAATGGCGCCATGGAGAAATTGGATTACCTGCAGTCGCTCGGAGTGAATGCCATCGAGTTGATGCCGGTACAGGAGTTCGACGGGAACGACAGCTGGGGTTACAATCCCTGCTTCTATTTCGCGATGGACAAAGCCTACGGCACCGACCGGATGTACAAGCAGTTTATCGACGCGTGTCACAAACGGGGCATGGCCGTCATTTTCGACGTGGTCTATAACCACGCCACCGGTGCCCATCCGTTTGCCCGGATGTGGTGGGATGCCGAAAACAACAAGACCGCCGCCAACAATCCCTACTTCAATACGGATGCTCCCCATCCCTACTCCGTTTTTCACGACTTCAACCACGAATCGCCCCTGGCGCGCGCCTTCGTGAAACGAAACCTCCGGTTCCTGCTGGAGGAATACCGCATCGACGGCTTCCGTTTCGATTTGACCAAAGGATTTACTCAAAACCGGAGCACCGAGGCCACAGCCGGCAACTACGACGCTTCGCGCGTGGCCATCCTCAAGGATTACAACAGCGCCATCAAGGAGGTCAAAGCGGATGCGCTCGTGATTCTCGAACATTTTTGCGATAATATGGAAGAGACCGAACTGGGCGACGCCGGCATGATGGTTTGGCGCAATATGAATTGGGCTTATTGCCAATCGGCAATGGGATATCCGAGCGAGTCGGGATTCGACGGGACCTATTACAAAACCTCATCCCGCCCGGCAAACAGTCTGGTAAGCTACATGGAAAGCCATGATGAAGAACGAGCGGCTTACAAACAGAGTCAATGGGGGAATGGTATTATTAAAACCGACCTGGCCGCACGGATGAACCAGCTGGCAGCCAACGCCGCCTTCTTCTTCACCGTGCCCGGTCCAAAGATGGTGTGGCAGTTCGGAGAGATGGGTTACGACGTAAGCATTGATTATAACGGCCGTACCGGCAAGAAGCCGGTCAAATGGGACTACCTGAATAATGCCGAACGGAAGCAGTTGCACGATGTGTACACCCGGCTGATCAGACTGCGCAATACCCATCCCGAACTGTTCAATGCCACCGCCACGCTGGAGTGGAAAGTAACGCCGTCGTTCTGGGACAACGGCCGCTTCCTGACGCTCTCCTCATTCGGAAACGCCAAGCAAATAGTGGTCACGGGCAATTTCACCAATGCCCCCGTCAACACCACCACCTCATTTCCGAAAACCGGCACCTGGTACAACTATCTGAACGGATCGGAAACGCTGAATGTGACGGAAACGACAATGAACATCACCGTCCCTGCCAACAGTTTCAGGATATTCTCCACATTCACGGAATAACATCAGACAAGATACTCCCCATTAAAACCCGTTCGCCGTGAGAGTGGTATTTCCCTAACTATGTAGTAGGAATTATATTATGTTTAAAATTACAATTCATGTTGTATAATCAGGAACGGGACGATGCAAGGATCAGCGAGTCTCCTTTCAATGCTAAAACCTGTTGTGCGCTTTGCAGGCTGTCCAGTTGAAGCATCACCCGTTGCTGAACAACCCGGAAGCTATCCATCAGCTCCTGTTTCACAGGTCGACTGGGTGGTGACTCTATTGTGAGAGGGTTCACCGGACGGTTGTGCTTATGTACACGAAAGTCGAGATGAGGCCCTGTTGACAATCCGCTTGATCCTACATAACCTATAACCTCTCCCTGCTTCACGGAACTACCCCTGCCGATTCCTGAGGCAAATCGGCTCAGGTGCATGTAGGTGGTAGTATAGGTTGAATTATGGCGTATCTTTAAATAGTTCCCTGCCCCACCGGACTGATACCCTTTTTCTATAACCAGTCCATCGCCTATTGTTTTGACGGGTGTACCCCTGGGCGCAGCATAGTCCACCCCATGATGAGGCCGGTACCGCTTGAGTACCGGATGATAACGTGAATTGGAAAAACGGGACGAAATACGAAAAAAATCGAGTGGCGCTTTCAGAAATTCTTTCCGCAAGCTGTTTCCACTCACATCAAAATACTCCCTTGTGGAATCCTGTTCGAACGGAATCGCCGGGAACATCTCACCCCTATGCGTGAAGACAGCACCCTCTATTGATGATATTTCCACCATTGTGGTATCATCGATGTATGCTACATCGTACATCAAACGGAACGAATCGCCCTTCTTAATATCAAAAAAATCGATCTGCCAGGCGTACAAATCAGAAAGCGCCAGCGCGAGCAATGCCGAAGCACCGGAATCTACTATGGCGTTCCACATGGAGGAGGTGATCACCCCTTCGGTATATTCCCGCCTGAGAGTCACCGGTTTTGTATCTTCATAGGCTACAATATCACTGGAACTGAGATCCACGACTGCATAAGCTGTCCGCGATTTTTCAAACACAAGGTACTGAATAGTTGCCAGAGAGTCCCGTGTGGTAATGGTTGCGTACTTGTTCCCTATTTGTAATTTTGAAAGAGGCAGAAAGGGTGAAACTACCTGTGTTATCTCCTCACTTTCTTTACCCGTAAATCCTAAATTTACGAGTATAGTGGAGAGCAATTCTCCTTTTTGAATGGTAAAATGGTTTACTTCCAGGGAATCCAAGCAGATCCCGTATTCGGATACCAAACATGTTTCTTCCGGAGTTTCTGTCTCCTGTTGTCCCTTGTCCCGTGGAACACAAGCACCTAAAGCCGCAACCAACCATATAAACGCAACCCAAACCGATGTTTTTCTTCTTCTCTGAAACATTATATTATTGCTTTTACCAAATTCCCGACTTTCAACTGGAATCAACTAATAATAAATGAGATACGATAAAATACATACCCCAAAAATCGGGAATAAAAATGACTTAAAACAAATCATTCTTGTTTAGAAATAGAAAATAACAAGTTCAAAGATGCAAAAAATTATCCGAAAAAGAGACAAAAAAACATTTTTTTCATTTCTGCGACTTTTGTTATATGTTAAAAAAACCTCCACTCTCTTTTTTTACCTCGAACGGACCTCTTTCCTCATGAACGAAATATATGCCAGTTTGAAAAAGAGAAGCGTTATTGCAAGCAAGCCAGTCAGCTGCGGCTACACCAACTGAAGGCTTTGATCCACAGAAGGCTTTGATCCAAGGGAAGCGGACAATCTGGCCAGGCATTGCCATGGGCTATGGCCCCAACAATTTTCCTGCCACGTTGAGATTGTAAGCCATAACATTCTACTTGGAGTAGATTCGGTATCCCCATGGCACTAACTCCATTTCATCAACTGATACCGCCTGACAGGCATCGGGAAAAGATGAGAATCCTTCTCCCGGAATTTTTTCGTTGAACTTTACTGTAACCGACTTGTTGCTGAAATTGAAAACGCATACCACCTCGTTTCCGTTGTTTACACGGCGGAACGACCAGACATGTATGGGACAATCGTTGGTTATCTCCAACATTTCACCATCATGCTCGGGCGCCATCAACGCATTGTTATCCTTTTTAAATGCGTTTAATCGCTTGTAAAAAGAGGTAAATCCCCCGGTATCGGCCCAATCGATTGAATCTTTCTCAAAGAACTGTAACCGGCGGTTCAAGCCCACCTCTTGTCCGCTGTATATCAACGGCATACCCGGAAGCATATAGGTTAGCACGGCAAATGTTTCTGCAGCATCGTCGCCCATACGCTCAAACTCAGTACCGTTCCAGGAATTCTCATCGTGATTAGAGGTGAAAAACATCGGGACAGCATCGGGTGAAAAACGGTTGTTCATTCTCAAAAGAGATAATCGCAGTGAGTCTGCATTCTCCTTGCCCTGTGCCACCATATTCATCTTATGATGAAAGTCCCATGCATAATAGGCATCAAAAACGGTCTCATTTAGTTCCGGCTTTTCGGCCTCAGCCAACAGAAAAATATCAGGATTCAGAGAGAGTAATGAATCTTTGGCCTCCTCCCAGAAGCCAGTAGGTACTTCGCCTGCCACATCGCAGCGGAACCCATCGATACCGGTTTCACGAACCCAGAACATCATCGCCTCTATCATTGCTTTTCGCATCTCATGTTGACTATAATCCAGCTGAGCAATATCGGTCCAGTCGTACATGATACTCAAGTCCCCCAGGCTGTCTCTCAAGTACCAGCCAGGGTTAGCCTCAACCCACACGGCATCGCGCGATGTGTGGTTTGCAACCCAATCGAGAATCACCTTCATTCCCATCTCCTGCGCCTGCCTTACAACCGACTTAAAATCATCAAATGTGCCAAACTCGCTGTTTATCTGAGTATAATCCCTGACAGAGTAATAACTGCCGAGAGTACCTTTTCGGTCTTTTTCCCCAATACTCTGTACCGGCATAAACCACAAGATATCAGCGCCCAGCTCCTTTAACCTTTGCAGTTGCCCAGAGAAAGCGCTGAATGTACCTTCCGGTGTAAACTGACGGATATTAACTTCATAAATGACTGCATTGTAAACCCATTCGGGATGCGCATTATTTATGGTTATTTCATTCTCCGCTTTATTTTTATTTCCACACGAAAGCAATAGTGAAAGCGTGAGAAGTGATAGAAATAATTTCTTCATATGATAATTCATTTTTCCTTTTTTTCTATTATTATTAGCCATGTATGGCCAGATTAACTTTTCTTTAACCTGTATACATCATCCCTATCCTGTACAAAAAAGATGCTAAATGCACCAAGGATAAGAGAAAAGCCCGCCAGAACCATCGTCTTTATAACTTGTCCCTCGAAAATCTCACTGGTAATATATCCAAGGATACTCGCCGCCAGGATTTGGGGAATTACAATAAAAAAATTGAAAATACCCATATATGTCCCCATCTTATCGGAAGGGAGAGAGCCGGTAAGTATGGCATAAGGCATAGATAGGATGCTGCCCCAGGCAAATCCTACGCCTATCATCGGTATAAGGAGCATGGTTGGGTCTTTGATAAAAAAGAGAGAGATAAAAGAGATTCCGCCTGAAGCAAGAGCTATTGAATGGGTAGACTTTCTGCCGATCTGTTTTGCAATAACCGGAAGCAGAAAGGCACTAACGGCAGAGACTGCATTATAAACAGCGAACAGTACCCCCACCCAGTTAGCTCCCTGATTATACAATTCTGATGAAGAATCGGTTGTTCCATACACATGTTGCGTTATCGCCGGAGTGGTATAGATCCACATTGCATAAAATGCCAGCCAGGAAAAAAATTGAACTATAGCAAGTTGCCCCATGGTACCTGGCATGTGAAGCAGGTCGTTCATTATACCTACCATACCTTTCGGTTCGGGCAATTTTTTAGTTATAAGTCCCGACAACAGCAAGATAATTCCAAAAACAAGAAGCAGGCCGCCAACAATGTAGAGTTGTTTATTCTGATCTGCTAATCCCGAAAACATAATAAGCAATGTGGCAGCAAGTCCCACAACCGTCCATATAAGCCCCTTTCTAAAAAACTGAGGAGATGTAACCGGTGGCTTCACTACAGCTTTAACACCAGTGGCCTCCTCTTTTTCTTTCTCAAATGCTGCCAGTTCTTCGGGGGAGTACTCTTTAGAGGTTAGTACAGTGTACAACACCGAAGCAAAAAGCACCACGCCACCAATATAGAATGACAGCTTGACCGATTGTGGGATAACCCCTTCCCCGGCAGTATTTGAAACACCAAACCAGTTTGTGAGAATGTAGGGCAAAGCGGAAGCAATTACGGCACCGGTACCAATAAAGAAACTCTGCATTGCAAACCCCATTGTTCTCTGCCCGGACGGAAGATTGTCACCTACAAAAGCCCTGAAAGGTTCCATAGAAATGTTGATTGATGCATCCATGATCCACAGCATACCTGCAGCGATCCAAAGATGTGGAGAGTTGGGCATAACAAACAGCGCCATCGTGGTAAAGATTGCTCCTATCATGAAATAAGGCCGGCGCCGGCCAAAACGGTTCCAGGTTTTATCACTAAAATGGCCGATAATTGGTTGAACTATGAGTCCTGTAATAGGTGCGGCAATCCAAAGGATAGGTATGTCTTCCACCCTTGCACCCAGGGTCTCAAAAATACGGCTTACATTTGCGTTTTGCAGAGCAAAACCGAATTGAATGCCAAGAAATCCGAAACTCATATTCCAGATTTCCCAAAAGGAAAGATGTCTCTTCTTCATATTAGAATATTTGGAACAAATATAGCGAGCATTCTACACTAAAACCATAATAACAGATATCAATAGCTTATTTTCCCACTGCAATCGAGTGCATTATCTGACGGCTGCCTGGTAGAGTCTTTAACCACCAGTTCGGTTTTAATCAGACGGCTGACAACACCTTGTTTTGTTTCTTTTCCTTCAATACGGTTGATAAGAAGGCGGGCAGCTGCCTTACCCATTGCAAAGCCATGCTGGTCAACTGTGGTAATCGTGGGATCAGTTACTTCAGTTATATAGCTATTGGTAAAACCGCAAACCGATATTTCTTCAGGGATAATGAATCCGGCAGACTTTACAATCTGCATGCAATAGGCAGCCACCTCATCATTTATGCAAAAAAAAGCATCGGGCACGGGATCAAGCCTCAGTAACTCCGGTATTATCTCCTTCGCCAGCTCAACAGTATCACACACCCTGCTTATGTTTTTATCTACAGGCAGTTTATGCTTAAGCAGTGCATCCTCATATCCCATACGCCGGTTGTTTGCAATAGGCAATGAATGTGTTGATCCCAAGAAGGCTATGCGCCTGCATCCTGTCATTATTAGATGCTCCACAGCATTAAATGCGCCCGCGTAATCATCAACCACCACTTTATCGGTATTGATCCCAGTACATATACGATCAAAGAAAACAAGATGGATATTATTATCAATAATTTCCTGAAAATGGTCGAACTTGTTGGTGGTTTTCGATTGCGATGCCAGAATACCGCACACACGGGCATCAAGTAATGTCTCAACACTTCTCACCTCTCGCTCATAATCCTCATTGGAGTGACAGAACAGAAGATTGTAACCTTCACTTTCCGCCTCGTACTGAATACCGGAAAGCACAGTAGAAAAGAAATAATGCACTATCTCCGGCACTATTACACCAATAGTGTTATTCCGGTTGGTGCGCAACAGCATGGCCAAAGTGTTGGGCTTGTATCTATGTTTCTTGGCATAATCTTGCACCAGCTTTCTTGTTTTCACGCTGATTGCAGGATTGTTTTTCATAGCCCGCGATACAGTGGACGGTGAAAGCTTAAGCGCATTAGCGATATCTTTTAAGGTAATCTGGGCCATTTTAAATTTCTTTTCTCAAAAATATAAAAAAATTGAGAAATAAACAATATTTAAGTAAAATTTTTACCGAATTGCTGTTAACTGTTTTCCCCAAAAAATGTTTCATGTAAAACAAACATTTTTACGAAGATATTTCCTACATTTGTCCCTATTAGTATCATTGAAATATTATGTCTGAAAACAAAAAATTAACCCTTAACATCCAATCGGAGATTGGTAAGCTTGATGCCGTATTGATTCATTATCCCGGTACTGAAGTAGAGAATATGACTCCCCGCAATGCTCAAAGGGCACTATACAGCGACATCCTGAATTTATCCATAGCCAGAAAAGAGTTCGACCAGCTTCAGGGTGTTTTACATAAAACCTCTGTTGTGTATGAAGTATCGGATCTGTTGACGAAAATTCTGGAACATGAAAATATGAAAGAGGGCCTTCTGCGAAAAATATGCGATATGGAACAGGTATCCGGCTATTTTAACTACCTGATGGAGCTCCCTGTATCCACTCTTGCAAAAATTTTGATTGAGGGGCTCCCTATGCGAATTAATACTCTGACCGATTTTCTGAGAGATGAGTATTATGCTTTGAAACCTCTCTATAATTTCTATTTTACACGTGATTCGTCGGCGATCATCGGTAACAGCACAGTGGTATGCAAGATGGCCAACACCGTCAGGATGAGGGAATCACTGATAATGGATGCCATTTTCAGAAGTGGACTCTTTTTCAACACAAACGTATTGAATGTATATGAATTATCACAAAACGACCCTTTGGTTAGGATTGAAGGAGGCGATGTGCTGGTGGTACGTGACGATATACTACTTATTGGAAACGGGACAAGGAGCAGTACACAAGGGATAGATCTGCTGGTTAAGGAGTTCTGCAATTCAGGCACAGGGAGGAAGCATGTTATAATACAAGAGTTGCCTGAATCGCCTGAATCGTTTATTCACCTCGATATGGTTTTCACACTGCTCGACACCAACAAGGTTATGATTTATAAACCCCTCATAATGAACAATACTCCATATCAGACAGTTCACATGCAGATTGATAACGGAAAAGTGGTCAAAATATCATCTGCCGGAGGAATACTGGGCCTGTTAAGAAAGCTGGGGCTCGATCTGGAACCGGTTATCTGTGGTGGAAAAGCTGACGACTGGGATCAGGAAAGGGAACAGTGGCACAGTGGCGCCAACTTTTTAGCTATTGCACCGGGAAAGGTACTATCGTATGCACGAAATATCCACACACTTGAAGAATTGGACAAGAACGGGTTTGAAGTGGTCACGGCCCGGGATGTAATCAACAACAGGTACGACCTGAATTCATCGAAAAACTGCGTTATCACACTCGAAGGATCTGAACTGCCACGGGGTGGCGGGGGGCCCAGATGTATGACAATGCCGTTGAGCAGGGCTATAATATAGCCTTTATCTCTTCGAGAGAATATACCGTAAAGGTTGGTTCAAATTCAAGTGCATTTTTTCTCATTGGATTGAACCATATCTGATCAATGCAGCTGTTGTATGCACCCACTATATCGGCCTCCCAGCTGTCACCAATCATCACTGTCTGGTCGCGTCTCGAATTGGTATTTGTCAACGCATGGGTAAACATACCGACGTGCGGTTTGTTAATACCGGCGTCCTCAGAAAGAATGATCTTATCAAAATAGGGTCTTAATCCTGAGTTTTCAATTTTTTTGTACTGCACCTCTCTGAATCCGTTGGATAGGATATGCATACGGTACCTTGGTTTCAGATACTCCAGCAGATCTATTGTGCCATCAATAAGCCGCGTTTTGCGTGTAGTCCTCTCCAGAAAATCGTCGCTCACTCTTTTTGCATATTCCGGATCATCAATTCCAAACTCTCTAAGCGGTACAAGGAACCGCTCTACAATAAGTTCATCTTTTTTTATATTACCCTTACGATACATTGACCAGAGATGATTATTGGAGGGCATATACACATCGTAATACTCATTAAATGTTAAGTAAAACCTGTTGTATCCATAATCATGATAGATCTCCTCAAGACACTCCTTCCCGTTGATATGTATATCCCAGAGCGTATCGTCGAGATCAATAAAAAGATTTTTGTATGCCATAATAAAAAATCACGGAGTGACTCTGAAACCACTCCGTAACTTATTTTTCCGGTTAAATAAACTCAGCTCACTTCAATAATCAGATACTTAGTCAGACTCCAGAAACGCTGTGTGTCAGTAATCTGAAAGGTTAGATTGCCATCGCCCCCCCTCACAAACTCATAGGTTCCTTCAGGATGGGTTGACCACAACTTCCCTTTTTTCGCATACAGAGGAATTTCAGTCACTTCTCTGATATCGATCTTTAGAAAATAATCTTTATTGAAGGTATCCTTCAACACACGTGTAGGTTGCAAAAATCCGCCGGATAGAATCTTCTGATCCTTCAGCTCATTTCCAGTCCCGAAAACATAGTATGCGGTATGCAGAGACCTATCTTGTTCCTTAATAGTTACCGACTGCTGTTCGGCTTCCTGTGCCAAAGAGGTAATATCCTGAGAAAGCTGAACAATCTGCTCATCCCTGAGTGCAAGCTGTTCCTGTAAGACAGTCAACCTGGAAGCACTCTCCTTCATTTCATTGTTTAACCGGTTAATGGTGTTTTTTAACGATGCAATCTCCTTGTTACTGCTACTGAATTTTTTATTCAGTTCATTCAATTGAGACTTGTTACGCTGAAGGATCTCATTGATCATCTTAAAATTCTCATTAACACGGTCCTTGGTAACCTGACTCATTTCTCCACCTTGTGCCGACTGTGTTGAGATATAGTTCTCAGCCTCTCTTATCTTGGCAAAATTTGCCTCCACCTCACTAATCACGGCCATCATTTCAACAGCCTCTGCCTCTGCGCCTGCCGATTGCATAAGCAAGGAATCACGCTGAGCCTGAAGCTCTTTATACTCTTTCGATTCCTTTACATTTGTACATGAAACGATAAGTCCCATTACAAAAAACGGTATTAACACTTTTTTAATTTTCATAACGATTGTTGTATTTTTTCTTTATATTGCATCTAACTTTTGCATTAAACGATATCACAGTAAAACTATTTACTTTAAAGGGTGCAGAAAAGTTTACCCCGAATTAATTATCATTGATAATCTTTTATTGTTCTAATCATTATCATACTCGTTTCATACGATTGATTACACTTGAGCCCACTTTAATGAATCGTTTTGTGAAAAATGATTCTTTATTTTCAAGTGATTATGATGTCTAATCTTCTAATTTGAGACTTTTTCAAGCAGACTCACACTTTAATTATTAAACGATTGAGAATATTAAATAGTTTGATCGTAAGCAATTTAATCATTTTCCACTTACTACAATTACAAATTCGCCCCTCGGCTCATTCTCTGTAAAATAGGATACCAGCTCAGAGAGCGTCCCTCTTACTGTCTCTGCATACATTTTTGAAATCTCCCTCGATACCGATGCTGCACGGTCACTCCCAAGATTTTCCGCCAGCTGGGAAAGTGTTTTCACAACCCGATATGGCGATTCATAAAAAATCATGGTCCTTTTCTCTTCCTCAAGCTGCTTAAGCCTGGTCTGCCTTCCTTTTTTATGCGGAAGGAATCCTTCGAAGCAAAAGCGTTCGGCTGGCAATCCCGATTCCATCAATGCCGGGACAAAAGCTGTAGCACCGGGAAGGCACTCCACATCTAAATCTTCCTGTATGCAAGCCCGTACAAGCAAAAAACCGGGATCGGATATGCCAGGTGTGCCAGCATCAGAGATAAGCGCAATGTTTTCACCTGTTTTCAGCCTTTCAACAACATGTGCAGCAGAATGATGTTCATTAAACTTATGGTGCGACTGCATATGTGTATCAATACCATAGTGCTTCAACAAAAATCCGCTCGTGCGTGTATCTTCAGCCAGAATAAGATCACACTCCTTCAGGACTTTTAGCGCTCTTAACGTTATATCCTCTAAATTGCCTACGGGTGTGGGTACTACATAAAGTTTTCCCATCGCTGCAATATTTTGTTACTCAAACACTATTTTTATAACTCTTAGAAACTCCTTCACGGTTTTATCCTCAAAATTCCATTTACAATTCTCCATCAAATACTTTTCGGCATCTTTGTAGTTTTTAAATTCATTCAGGGAGTTCATTATATCATTCATCTCATCACGGTTGTTGTTGAAAAGTTCTCTCTGGAACAAGAAACGATCGTTAAGGCTGATACTCCGCTTCAGATCCAGAACAGTAGGTGGTGCCTTAATAACATCATTCAGGGAAAGAGGTGTCATCTTTTCATCAGATACTTTTTCTGAAGAAGATGGTTTTGGATCCTCAAAGGACTGTGTTGCACCAGAGGTGCGTGGATTTTTATACTCCGGAAAAACAATACCCTTTGCAAATTTATTACCTTCGCAAGGTTTGCTTTTCTCATTTGTTTCAAAAAAGTTTTTTCTGCTATCACCAGACTGGACTGCAGACTTATCCGAAGATATTTCTTCAGCAACAGTGCTATCCTTTAAAGAGTTTTCAAGCTTCTGTGCATCATCGCCGTTCTTTAACCCGCTCGCTGCATTTTTACTGCTTTCAGTTTCTGAGAGGAACAGCACCAGCCGCTCCATCTGGCTCTTCATCTCATCAATCTGCAAGAGCTCCAGCTCATGAATCATTCGTGACATCTTCTCCATCCTATTGAAAGATTCACTAAAAAAAGAAAAAGGCAGCGAATTACTGTCTCTGATGGACAGTACACTCTCCTCCAAAGCTCTCAGTTCGTTCAGAAGCCTCTCTGTATATTCTTTCCTTTTTTCCAACATTCGAAATTAATTTATCGAGAATTACCACTGAGAGTCAACTATTAGTGACTACCTCTGTTTATGATACATACAAAAGTAATCAATATTTAGAATGCTCAACAAAATCATCAGGTAAATTCACAAGATATAACTTTTGAGAACTCCGGGTTATGGAGGTGTAAAGCCATCGATAGAAGTTATCGCCCATATACGATTCCTGAATGTAACCCAGATCGAGAAAAACATTTTTCCACTCACCACCCTGTGCCTTGTGGCAGGTAACAGCATATCCGTACTTTGCCTGCAAAGCATTGAAGTAGGGATTTGATTTTACTTTCTTATATCTTAAACGCTTTTGCGGGATATCGGCATAGTCTTCAATTACACTTGAAAACAGCTGATCGCTCTGCTCGCGGGTAAGTCCCGGGACTTCAGTATGAAGTGCATCAAGTATTATCTTTGCCTCAAACTCCATATCGTAGTCGCGGTGATATAATAATGCATTGCAAAACCTAAGTCCATACATATCCTCCTCTCCCCTCACACGCACTACCTCAACAAACTCTCCGTTAGCTATAAAATCGAGGTTCTCGAAATTCTCTACCCAGTAATAGTTATTTCTTGTAATCATCAGAATATCTCCTGAAGATAGTTCGTTTTCACGAAAAAGGACTCTGCTCCTTATGCCATTATTATAAGCGTTTACTCTTTTATTTGAGCGGGAAATAATAATGGTCTCCTCAATTCCGTCTATACGATATGCATTTGATATCTCATCAATCAGTTCCATTCCTGTTATTCGCTTCACATCGGAAAAACCATCCACCCTTAGTTTTGGATATTCATCGGTGAGATGAAACCTCAATGCATTTCTCAACGCCGTGGCATTGCACAGTATACCCGACTCCTCCGTCTGCCGCACAATCTCAGTGAGTGTTGCCTCGGTGACCTGCAGCGAATAAGACTGCAACACATCTTTTTCAAGTGCGGGACTGTACTCCTGCTTTACCGGTGGCAGCTGTGCATTGTCACCTATAAGCAGCATCCGGCACCCTTCGGCTGAATAAACGTACTCAATAAGATCGTCCAATAACCGCCCTGTTCCGAATATCGAAAAATCAAAAGATTCATTATTAATCATTGATGCCTCATCAACAATAAAAAGCGTATGTTTGTGCAGATTATCCGTCAATGAGAAAAGAGGTGTTCCTTCAGCAAATTTCTGCTGGCGATAAATCTTCTTGTGAATGGTATATGTCTGCTGTTCTGAATAGTTAGAGAAAACCTTTGCTGCACGTCCTGTAGGTGCCAGCAGTACGGTTTTTTGCCCAAATTCCGACATTGTCTTCACAAGGCTGCCTATCAGGGACGATTTTCCCGTTCCTGCGTAGCCTGAAAGCAAAAATATTTGATCACCAATTTCAGAAAAAAGAAAATCTACAATCTTTTCCAAAGCATTCAGTTGGTCATTTGTGAAACTGAATGGGAAATATCCGCTGATTTTCTCAATAAAAAACCGTTTTATCATTTTTTTTGGTATTTTTTCCCGTAAAAGTAGCACAATTATCATTCTTTTTCTAAATTTGTAGTCTAAAATCAGATAATCAAAATTAAAACAGTATAAATATTAAAAAGAAAAGTCCATGAAAGTTGTGATGAAAGTGCTTCTAGCACTAGCCATTGTTCTTTTAGCGTACGTTAGCTGGAGGAGTATCCAGGGTCCTATTGAATTCAATGCCGAAGTTGCAAAACGTGACAGGGCCGTTATCCAGCGTCTAGTGGATATCCGCACTGCACAGGTTGCCTTACGTTCTCAGACAGGTTCTTACACCGGCAGTTTTGAAACACTTATTGATTTCGTAAAAGGAGGCAAAATAGCAACACTTGTGAAATCGGGCGATCTTACCGAGGCTCAGCTGGAAGCTGGCATGACAGAAGAAAAAGCCATGAAGATTATCAATTCAGGCAATGAAAAAGCAATCAAGGATGCAGGCCTTTGGGACGACGCAAAGAGTGGACCTCAATTAACAAGGGATTCAATTTTTTCTCCTGCAGTTGAAGTGTTGTATCCTAATCGCACTAGCTTCAGTGCCGACTCTTTGGCATTTGTTCCCTACGGAGAGGGGACAAAATTTGAAATGGGTGTTGATTCACTTATTACTGCATCGGGATATCACATTCAGGTGTTCGAGGCAAAAGCACCTTACACCGTTTATTTGGGCGACCTTGACAAGAAGCTGCTGAATCAGAAAATACAGGAAGTACTTGATCGCCCCGGGAAAAAATATCCAGGAATGCAGGTTGGCTCACTCGAAGTTGCTAATAATAATGCCGGTAACTGGGAATAATTGACTGTCCCTTCCAATAATTATGTTTTTACCGGAAAATATCGATTTAGCTCACTCCGAAAATTATAATTTATCCATTCGGTTAACGCCGGATGGATTTTCTTTTTCTATATACAACCCTTCCGACCCCTCAATCTTTTACTTTCAGGAGACAGGCCTGAGCTGTAAATTATCATTCATTGATAATATAAAAAAAGTAATCTTCGATCTAGGTTTTTTCAGTCAGGCATTCAATAAAACCACTGTAACCATGGTTACAAGGGACTATACAATTGTTCCTACACCATTCTTCGACAAAAAACAGGCAAAAGAAATATTCGATTTTAATTTCTACAACAGAGATGGTGCCATACTCACTGATACCTGCTCAAATGAAGAATATCATATTGTTTTTCAGGCCGACCGGGATGTTTATTCATTCCTGTATCGTAATTTGTGGAATCCGCATTTCCGTCATCACTGCTCTCCACTGTTGTCATTGTTCGAAAACTACCGGGACAAAGACAACAAAAGTTGCTGTTTTGTGAATTTTCACGATAGCTACGAAACCATAATATGTTACTCTGAAAATGGGCTTCTATCGGCAAACACTTTTCCTGCCGTTAACCATCACGACTCCACTTATTGCATCGCAAGTGTATGGGAGAGATTGGGATTGAATCAAACAACCGACAAGCTCTATCTCTCAGGAGATGCCGATTCTCAAAAAACAGTCACCGATATTCTAAAAAAGCTAATCCGGCACGTTGGCACTATTGAGTTGAATCCTGTTACAGTGCTAACCGAAGAGCAGAGAAGAACAATACCTACCGATATGATTGCAGACCTATGCGTATAATAAGCGGGAAATATAAATCAAGAAGGATTCAGGTGCCGCCCAATTTGAAGGCTCGTCCTACGACCGATTTTGCCAGAGAGAGTCTTTTCAATATTCTGAATAACAGGGTATACTGGGAAGAGACCTCTGCACTTGATCTTTTTTCCGGCACAGGAAGTATTGCCCTTGAACTGGTTTCCAGAGGATGCCCTTATGTTGTGAGTGTGGAACAGAATCAAAACCATTTCAACTTCATTTGCCGTACCCAGGAGATGCTTGGAGCAAAGGAGCTGTATCCAGTAAAAGCAGACGCTTTTAAATATTTACAGTCACTCGGGCAACAGTTTGATTTTATTTTCGCCGATCCGCCTTATGAACTTCCGGGTATCGACTCACTGCCTGCCATCATCTTTGAAAAAAAACTCCTTAAGCCGGGTGGCCTTTTTGTGCTGGAACATTCCAAAAAATTCAATTTTTCACTTCTACCTCATTTTAGTGAAGAGAGGGTGTACGGCAATGTACATTTTTCATTTTTTACATTTTAATCCTGCAATAATTTATCTTATTTTTGCAGCGCATTTGATAACAATTCGGTAAAAAATTAGAAAAACCTCATAATCGATCAGCTATATACAAAATAAACCTAGCAAAAAAGCTGCAGCTATTTTTGCTGATTGTAAAGGTGTTTAAAATATTTACCGAAATACTTATTTAATAAAAAATGAATTTATTATGGACAAAAAACAATTGAACGTAGCGAAGGTATTTCGTTTTAAGCGATTCGCCCGCAAGTCTTACAGCGTTTTCAACAGTCTCCACAAAACCGTTACAATCGGTGTTTTGTCGGGTTGCACTTTGATGAGCGCCCATGCAGTATCGGTGGAACCCATGGAACAGATTTATGTGGAAATGTCAACAGACTCCATTCCCCCGACTGAACTTGATGAAGTTGTGGTTACCGCATCAAAGGTTAATCTACCATTGAGCCTGGCAGCCAAGCAGGTAACAATTATATCAAGACAGGAAATTGAGCGGGCACCCGTTCGCAGTATAGAAGACCTTCTGAATTACGTAGCAGGCGTAGATATCCTGCAGCGCGGGCCGCACGGCGTACAGGCGGACATCTCTCTTCGTGGCGGATCATTCGATCAGACGGCCATCCTCCTAAACGGTGTAAACCTCACCAACCCCCAAACAGGACATTACAGTTTTAACATTCCGGTCAATCTGTCCGATATCGAACGTATCGAGATCGTGCATGGGCCATCATCCCTTGTGTATGGTGCCGGTGCATTTTCCGGCGGAGTGAATATCATCACCAAAAAAGATTCCAGATCTAACGGGATTGCAAAACTGGAAGGCGGAATGCATGGACTCTTCGGTGCAGAAGCTCGGGGTGCACATAAAACAAACAGTTCCTTCCATTCTTTATCGGCTGGGTACAAACATTCGGACGGATATATTAGAAACAGTGATTATAACATATTGAATCTTCTCTGGCAAAGCCGATTCAATATCAACGGCTCTCACCTTGATTTTCAAGCCGGGCTGAACGATAAGAAGCAGGGAGCCAACACCTTTTATAGTGCCGCATATCCCAACCAGTTTGACGACACAAGGGGTGTTTTCATATCGGTCAGGGGAGAGACGGCCGGAAAGCTGAAAATTATCCCACACCTTTACTGGAGTCGTCATTTTGATGAATTTCAACTAATACGTGAAGGTACTCCCGACATACCGGACTGGTATAAAGATCACAATTATCACAGGAGCGACGTTTTTGGTATGAACATAAATATGCAGTATGCCTCTCGTTGGGGTATCACAGGCTTCGGAGGAGAGTTCCGCAATGAAGGTATCATGAGCAGTGTGCTGGGAAGACCTATGGAAGAAAAGAACGGAAAATATACAAAATCGGATAACCGCAGCAACATCAGCTTTTTTCTGGAACACAATTTTATCTTCAACAAGCTCACCTTCTCGATAGGTGGTTTACTTAATCATAATACTGCTGTTATCAATAAATTCGACCTTTATCCGGCACTGAACGCGTCATACAGGCCTTTTGAGCTGTTAAAGTTTTATGCCTCGTGGAATAAAGCTTCGCGTATGCCCACCTTCACCGATCTTTATTATACAACTAAAACACACATCGGCAACAGCAACCTTGCATCCGAACAGTCCGAAGCATTTGAAACCGGTGCAAAATACACACATCCTGTGGTAAAAGGGAGCCTTGCAGTTTTCTACCTGAAGGGGAGAAATATGATCGACTGGGTAAAACCTTCTCCCGATGCTTTATGGGAGTCCAGAAATCACACCAAACTAAACACAAAGGGTTTTGAAGCCAACCTTGGTCTGGATCTTAAGGAATTGTTAGGTGCTGATCAGCCATTTAGGTCCATCAATACCGGATATATGTATCTTTACCAGAATAAGGTTGAAGATGAATTGATATCCAACTACACGCTGAATCATCTCCGCCACAAATTCACTGCAACCCTTCATCACGAAGTGGTGAGGAACATCACCTTGTCGTGGAATTTCCGCTGGCAAGAGCGTGCCGGGTCTTATGTAAAATATGTTGCCCTTCAGCCGGGAGAACGGGTGGAGTTCACTCCATTCGCTTTATTGGATGTAAAGGTAAATTACACTCTCCGCAAATTTGATCTATTTGTCAACGCAAACAACATCTTCCACACCACTCATGTCGATTTCGGCAATATTCCCCAACCGGGATTCTGGTTGTCTGGCGGGGCAAGTGTTCAATTTTAAAATCAGCGTCTTTAAATATAATGCTTCGTTAAAACTTCATTTATAATACTGACAGTCAATAATTTATGCCAAATCCTCAGAAAGCGCCATAGTCTATTGATATTCAGTGTAATAGAAGAACTGTTTTAAAAAAATTACCGAAGTATTGATAATAAGAATTTAATGCTGTTACAGACTTATTGCCCCCGTGTTAAGGCAGGCAATCTGTGCTGTAGCAGCTTTTTTTTGATAAAACCTTAAAAGGACAAGAGTTGCCCAAACGCAATACCGTAAATTGCCTTTGGTAGAATAAGATCAAAATCGTATATTTGATCTTTGAGTCCTCTCCGAAAACCTCAAAACTCATTTTTATTGGTTTGCAACTTATTGAAAATCAATGTTCATATTGTGAAATTTTCAAGAAAAAAGACTTATCGGAGGAGACTCATCTTTCATCAATAAAAATCCAAACAGTACCGATATGTTTCAAAAACTAGTTGCGATAGAGCCTGTCAGTTTAATTCCTTCTGCAGAAAAAAAACTGCATTCATTCGCAAAAGAGGTTATCCTCTACCCCGATATTCCAAAAGATGATCATGAGATTGCAGCACGAATAGGAGATGCCGACGCGGTATTGCTTAGCTATACCTCCCAACTTGGGATGGCCTCCCTTGAGCAATGTCCCAATGTGAAATATATTGGCATGTGCAACTCTCTTTACTCTCCCAAGAGCGCCAACGTGGATATCACTTATGCTAATAGCCGGAATATAACTGTTACCGGCATCCGGGATTATGGCGATGAGGGCGTGGTGGAGTATGTAATCAGTGAGTTGATACGATGCCTGCACGGTTTTGGCCAAACACCATGGGATGGTGTGGCAAGGGAGATTACCGGTCTGAAAGCCGGAATTGTGGGACTGGGTAAGTCGGGGGGCATGATTGCTGATGCTCTTCACTTCTTCGGTGCAGAGATATCATATTTTGCCAGGAGTGAGAAGGCTACAGCCAGAACAAAAGGGTATCGTTTTCTTCCATTAGATGAACTGCTTGAAGAGAGCGAATCGGTTTTTTGCTGTCTCAACAAAAATACAGTTTTATTACACGAGGCCCAGTTTGAAAAGCTGGGTAATAAGAAGATGCTATTCAACACGGGACTCTCCCCTGCATGGGATGAAACATCTTTTTTGAAATGGCTCGAAGGCGATAATATATGTTTTTGCGACACAGTAGGTGCCTTGGGAGGCGAACATCTAATCGACCACCCGAAAGTGCGCTGCATGCGGGTATCTACCGGACGTACCCGGCAGGCTTTCGACCGGTTAAGCAAAAAGGTATTGCAGAACCTTTCCGTCTATACCGGAATAGAGTTGCTATAAACGCCGGTCAAACGGATAGAAGCCTTTAATAAAAAAGCGACTGGCCGCTTCTCATCAACCTGTTCAAAATCAAAATACAATGGGAGAAGCAATGTTTTGCAAGGTGCTTACCACCGACCAGGCGGCAATTTCGGGAGTGGCACTAAATACATCAACCACAGCGTGCACCTGATCGTTCTTTATCTCCACCCGCTGCCTGTCGCCCGTGAAATCTGGAGTCGACTTCATAGTCACCTGTAAGTTCTCCGGTCCAACGGTCGCCAGTGAGGCAGCTACGGCCACATTCAAACCGGTGGGAAAAGTTTCAATTGCTTCACGGGCTGTTCCGGAAAAAATAACCTTATTGCTTGTTTCCATATCAGGAGTGTAGAAGGAAGACTCTCTAAGTGCCTTCACCCCTTTCACATTCAGGAATCCGGCAGCTGCATTACCCATGAGGGTGGCTGTTCTGAGCACATCAAATCCTCCCGTAGCACCGGAGGCAATATAAACACGCGCACCGTAGTCTTTTGCAGTTCTCTTTACCTCCTCGCAAAAATGAGTATCAGCCAAAGCCCCGATAGATAGTGTAACGATAGACGTACCGTTTTTAAGTGTCGGCAATGCAAGCTCCTTCATTGCTGCTGGAGATGCAGCCTCCACCAGAAAATCTGGTTTTAAAGTGAGCAGCTTTTCCAGCGATTTGCATGCTTTGCACTTATACCCATGCTTCTCCATCTTTGCGGCAAGTCGATCTGCCTTTGCCGCCGTTCTCGAATAAACACCAATCAAAACATAGCCGGGCAACAAGCCCTTCAATAGCGCATCAGCCACAATATCCGCCAGATAACCGCATCCAACAATCACTAATTTTTTCATAGCTGCAAAGTTAGTGTCTTTTAGCTGAATGCCCAAACACCCTTCATGAGCAATCTACACATTGCCTGTCCATAAATATACAATATCACATTCTTTTTCAGTATT
>NZ_DIQL01000055.1:0-46182 GCF_002427225.1 Proteiniphilum sp. UBA5463
ACTGCGGCACCGCTCGATTATACCCCTGCCGACCTGAATATCGGTAAAATGGAAATGAAGGGGTTCTCGGTTCCTGTACCGGGAAGTGATCAGAGGAAATAATAACCTCATTGATAATTATTGGCTGTTTGCAGTTGAAAATGTAATTATAGATCAATAAATGTTAAGTACCCAATTAATTCGAAGTAAATTCAATAAAATAATTACTTAAAATAACTAAAATTGACATAGATAGAAGAACTTTCATAAAGGTCAAGTTCGCTTTCAAACGACGGCAATTTTAAACTCAGAGGTAAACGATCTAAAACACATATTCATATTCAATGTAATATAAGTAATCGTATTTGATATTTTGATTTTTACGGAGCAGACTGATTAATAAAAGCAGTATAACTTACAAATCACGCCGTGCCAGTTAATAATAACTTTACATATTATTTACCACCGTACACATCAAAAGTATATTTTTTTCGCTTTTTTATTAAGATTGCTTTGAATTATGGAGTAGAAACATTATTTTCGTGCTGCATAATTATTCTTTGATATGAAATTTGTAAACAGAATAGAAGAACAAGAGCGGCTCTCGGCATCTATAAACAGTCAATCTCCATCCTTTGTGGTAGTATATGGAAGACGGCGCATCGGAAAGTCAACGTTGATAAAAAAAGTGCTTTCCCCTGCCGACGTCTATTACATGGCAGATCAAACAGAGCGGGCGCACCAAATTGAATTGTTGGCGAAAGAAATCGGCATGCGGTTTGAAGGTTTTGACCGAGCTATATACCCGGATTGGGAAGCGTTGTTCGATGGATTAAATCATCGGGCAACAAATCGATTTACATTGTGCTTGGATGAATTTCCATATTTAGCAAAAAGTTCGCCCGAACTGCCCTCGCTGCTCCAAAAAATAATTGATGCAAAAACGCTCAAATACAATATTATTATTTGTGGTTCATCACAACAGTTAATGCAAGGATTGGCACTTGACAGCACATCGCCTCTTTATGGGCGTGCCAATCAAGTTCTAAAGATCTTACCCATCGGTATTACATATCTTCATGAGTTATTGGATGGTACGCCCATTGGAACTGTTGAAGAATATTCCGTGTGGGGCGGCGTACCAAGATATTGGGAAATCCGCTTACAAAGCAACTCGTTGCAGGAATCAATAAGGTATAATCTGCTCAATGCGCAAGGCACGTTATATGAGGAGCCTTACCGGTTATTTATCGACGATATGCGCGATATTGTACAAGCATCTACACTGCTGTCACTTATCGGAAACGGCGCAAACCGGATTTCAGAAATTGCCGCAAGGGCAAATAAGCCTGCCACAAGCCTTTCCGGGCCGTTAGACAGGTTGATTACACTGGGCTATATTGAACGTGAAATACCACACGGAGACAATCCCAAAAAAAGCAAAAAAGGACTCTACAAAGTAGCTGACCCATTTATGAATTTTTATTTCCGATTTGTTGTTCCCAACCGTTCGTTAATTGAATTGGGACGTACCGATGTCGTGATGGAAGAGATTTCGGCACGTTTTAACAGTTATGTATCTTGGCATTGGGAAAACCTTTGCCGTAAAGCAATCAGCGGACAAGTATTCAAAGGAAAACGCTACGGATTGGCATCACGATGGTGGGGAAGCATTTCACGCGATGAACAAATGGAATTTGACGTAGTTTCCGAATCAACCGATGGCAAAAGTCTGCTCGTGGGAGAATGCAAGTGGTCGGACAATGAGAATACCGAATATCTGTTTAAAACCATCAAAGAGAAAGTACAGAAAACCCATTTAGTCAAAAATAAAGAGGTTATTCCTGTGCTTTTCCTGAAAAGCAACAAAAAATCAGGTGAGAATATTTTCACACCCGAGCAGATTTTTGAATTGCTTAAATGATGTAAATTCATTCTATTGTTAGAGCCTTCGTCTCGACTTTTTATCCGTCAAAAGCCGGATAGTAATTTTCTTACAACAACCGGTTAATGTCGGATGCCTTATAAAGAATTTTTCCGTCTAGTTTGATAACCTGAAATCCCGTTCTTTTGTAACCATATTGTTCGAGAAAAACAAGGGTTTGACAATTTTTCACTATATATCAACAGAATAGATATATTTTCAAATTATCTGGTTAGAAAATGCAGGAATTTCGGCATTAAAAATCCAATAAAATTAAAGAGGGTGAAATCACTTTGTATGCGATTCACCCTCTTTTCATGATCTTTATATTAATAGTATTGATATGTTTTATACTACACCCTGTGATAACATGGCATCGGCCACTTTCATAAAACCGGCAATATTAGCACCTTTCACATAGTTTATATATTTCCCGTTTTTCCCGTGGAATATGCACTGTTCATGGATATCGCTCATTATCTGGTGTAACCATCGGTCCACCTCCTCGTTGCTCCATGAGATATGCATGGCATTCTGAGTCATCTCAAGCCCCGAACATGCCACACCACCCGCATTAACTGCTTTCCCGGGTGCAAAAAGCATTTGATTCTCAAGAAAGAATTCTACCGCCTCGGCAGTACAACCCATATTCGAGACCTCTGCAACAATAGTAACACCATTATCTTTCAAACGTTTTGCATCTTCCAGATTCAACTCGTTCTGAATAGCACAAGGCAGAGCGATATCTACTTTACGTTCCCATGGCTTTTTGCCGGGATAGAATGTTGCACCGGAAAACTCATCGGCATATGGAGCCACAATATCATTTCCTGAATTGCGTAGCTCAAGCATGAATTCAATCTTCGCAGGTGTATTAACTCCATCTCTATCGTAGATATAACCGTCTGGGCCGGAGATAGCCACGACTTTGGCACCCAGCTCAGTTGCCTTTTTCACGGCACCCCATGCTACATTTCCAAAGCCTGACACTGCAACGGTCTTCCCTTTCAAGCTGATGTTGTGGGTAGCACACATCTTCTCTACAAAATAGAGAGCCCCATATCCCGTAGCTTCCGGACGTAATCGCGAACCACCAAACGACATCCCCTTTCCGGTAAAGGTGCCGGTATGTTCCCTTGCCAGCTTTTTATACATGCCATACATGTAGCCCACTTCACGCGCTCCAACGCCGATATCTCCCGCAGGGACATCGGTGTCAGGGCCGATATTGCGCCACAACTCCATCACAAAAGACTGGCAAAAACGCATGATCTCAGATTGTGAACGCCCTTTTGGAGAAAAGTCCGCCCCACCCTTGCCGCCGCCCATTGGTAACGTGGTAAGTGCATTCTTGAAGGTCTGTTCAAATCCCAAAAATTTCAGTGAAGAAAGTGTAACTGAGGGGTGAAAACGAATACCACCCTTATACGGGCCTATGGCTCCGTTAAACTGTACACGATATCCGATATTAACATGAACTTTACCGTTATCGTCCACCCAGGGCACACTGAATGTAAACACCCTGTCGGGTTCCACGATACGTTCAATAATGCCCGCTTTTTCAAATTCAGGATGCTGGTTATACACATCCTCAATAGATATCAATACTTCTCTCACGGCTTGAAGGTACTCTGACTCGCCCGGATGTTTCGCCTCAAGTTTTGTCATTATGTCATTTACTTTCATATTATAGAGGTTTTTATTAGGTATTGCTTAGCAAAGGTATAGATTAAATTGGAATATTGATATTTTATTGCAACTTTTTTATAGAAAAAAAACTTTCTGTTTTTAACATATAAATGCTACTTTTGTGGTGCACTATTTGCGTTAAGTCAAATAAACATTGTTCAAGCAAACATGAACGATGTCTTTATGAGCAAATATCCAATTTTAGGGAACTATTGCGATAAGCTAAATAAGCATAGTCAAAGTAAACTTGGCTTACGCCCTAAAGAGCAACTTTTTCATTAAGCGACATACAGAAGACGAATTCATTCGGGTTGTGGTGTTGCAGAAAAACAATTAATGCAATTGAACTTTTGAATTTAAACAGTTTGAATGGCAAAAAATAAACTGGCCAAATTTGCAGACATGGCCACTTATAGTAATGTATTTCAATACCCCTTCGAGGTGTTGAGAGATGAAGGTTTCCCCCTTAAGGGAGAGTGGTACACCTACTTTGGCAACAAAAATCCAATAGTCCTTGAGCTGGGCTGTGGCAAAGGTGAATATACAGTAGAGCTGGCACGTAAGTTCGCGGCAAGGAACTTTATCGGGATCGATATCAAAGGTGCCAGAATGTGGAAAGGTGCTACTTGTGCTCTGGAAGAAAACCTCACAAATGCGGCTTTTATCCGTACCCATATTGAGTTGATAAGTTACTTTTTCAGCGAGAACGAGGTCTCGGAGATATGGATCACTTTTCCCGACCCTCAGATGAAAAAGGTTAACAAACGACTTACCTCAACCCGATTTATGAAGGAATACAGCAGTGTATTAAATGAAGGCGGTATTATTCACCTGAAGACGGACAGCAATTTTTTATACACCTATACCAAGGCAATGATTAAAGAGAACGGTCTTGAACTTCTTTTCGAAACGGACGATCTGTACCATTCAGGCCTAAACAATGATATTCTGGAAATTCAGACTTTCTATGAACAACAATGGCTATCGCGCGGTTTAAACATCAAATATATCAGGTTCGAATGCCCTAAAGACCGGGAATGGAGTGAACCTGATGTTGAAATTGAAAAAGATGAGTATCGCAGTTTCGGCCGCAACGCCCGATTATAATTATAAAAATAGCCTCAAAAGGCAAATTGAATTATGACAATATATCCTCAACTCATTATTGATGCACTGAAAAATGTGCGTTACCCGGGCACGGGACAGGACATTGTTTCTGCCGGGATGGTGGAAGACAACATCCGCATTGAAGGCATGAAAGTGAGCTTCTCGCTCATCACAGAGAAAGCACACGACCCATTTATTAAATCGGTAGTAAAAATGGCTGAACAAGCCATCCTTACATATGCCGGCAAAGACATCGACATAAAGGGAAACATATCCGTGAAATCAAAGCAGCCACCACGTCCGGACTTGCCTGACTTGTTGCCGGGCGTGAAAAATATTATTGCAGTCGCCTCAGGTAAAGGAGGAGTCGGAAAAAGTACGGTATGCACAAACCTTGCAGTGGCTCTGGCTCAGAAAGGATATAAGGTAGGACTGCTTGATGCCGATATTTTTGGGCCCTCAGTACCAAAGATGTTCGGAGTGGAGGATGCCGGTCCCATGCTGGAGAAAAGGGATGGGCGCGATTTGATTGTCCCCGTTGAAAATCACGGAGTTAAGATGCTTTCTATCGGATTCTTTGTAAATAAGGGAGATGCGGTTGTATGGCGCGGAGCGATGGCAAGCAATGCGCTTAAGCAGCTCATTGGTGATGCGGACTGGGGAGAGCTGGACTATTTTCTAATAGATTTTCCTCCAGGAACAAGCGATATACATCTCACCCTCGTACAAACGGTACCTATTACAGGTGCTGTTATTGTGAGTACACCGCAAGAGGTGGCACTGGCCGATGCCCGCAAGGGTATCAGCATGTTCACCGGCGACAAGGTGAACGTGCCAATTCTTGGGTTAGTGGAAAATATGTCATGGTTCACTCCGGCAGAACTACCGGAAAACCGCTATTATATTTTCGGGAAAGAGGGCTGTAAACGGCTGGCCGAAGAGCAGGGTTATGCACTGTTAGGCCAGATCCCCATCGTCCAGAGCATAAGAGAGGGAGGCGATGATGGCCAACCAGTAGCATTGCACAGCGACAGTATCACAGGGATTGCTTTCTCCGAACTGGCTGACAATCTGGTGCAAGCTGTAGAGAAGAGAAACAGGGAGCTCCCTAAAACAGGGATAGTAGAGATAACGCGAAAATAAGATCAATATGCCGGGAAACCGGAACCTCCAATATGGAATTTCCGTTATATTCCTATTAGCACATTACCATATAATTATTCATGAAACATCCACTTGAGCAATTCCGGTTTTGTCCCAGGTGCGGTTCAAAACGGTTTATCGAAAACAATGAAAAGTCGAAGAAGTGCTTCGATTGCTGTTTTGTATATTATTTCAACTCATCGGCAGCAGTGGTGGCGGTTATAGAAAATAAGCAGGACGAAATACTGGTAGCACGCAGGGCAAAAGATCCGGCTAAAGGAACGCTTGACCTCCCCGGAGGTTTCATCGATATGCATGAAACGGCAGAAGAGGCTATTGCCCGTGAAGTGAACGAAGAGACCGGCCTATTTGTTACTTCTCAACAATACCTTTTTTCCATTCCGAATATTTACGTATATTCGGACTTTGAAGTGCAAACCGTAGACCTCTTTTTTAGATGTAACATGAAAGATTTCAACGAATTAAAAGCACAGGATGATGTTTCGGAACTACTGTTCATAAAGTTAAAAGATTTAGAACCCGCTGATTTTGGGCTCCTGTCTATTCGAAAAGGAGTTGAAAAATTGCGGTCAGAAAGGAAAAGAGGTACATCTGACAATGTACAGCATAGCATATCACGGTAAAAAAATTTGAATATATGAAAAAAATCATCTTACTATTCACCCTTGCACTTGTCACTCAGTTTTCAATGGCACAAAAAACAGTGTACCACACGCATCCGGAAGTACTGTTCAACCAGGGTAAAGAGATGTTTCTCGAGGGTAATTGGGTAGGCGCGCAAGAGCTGCTGACCGGGTTTGCCACATTAAGCAACGATTCATACCTGAAAGAAGAAGCAGCATATATGGTTGCCATATCGTCGTTCCACCGCGGAAACAAAACCAGCGGAAACATACTGAAAGAATTTCTAACGAAATACCCTGAAACCATACATCGACATCAGGTAAATTTTCTTATCGGATCGTATTATTACGATAAGAGAGATTGGGAAACAGCCGGAATATGGTTCGGACTTACCGATCTTGATTATCTGACTCTCACGGAACAGGAAGATTACAGCTTCCGTTCCGGATACACACAGTTGCAGTCGGGAAACAAAGAAGAGGCCAGGCGATATTTCGGATTGCTGTCACAAAACAGCAACAAATATAGGGATGCAGCCAATTTTTATCTCGGTTATATCGAATATATCAACAGAGACTATTCAGGAGCTTTGCGCCGTTTTGAGCGATTAAAAAATAATCCGGAATATCAGGAAGAGGTGGCCTTCTATACTGCTCAGGCTACCTTTTTCGATGGTGAGATTAACGATGCCATCAAGCTGTCGGAAGCTTTTGTTAGCAGATATCCGTCAAGTGAACATGTTTCTGAGATGTACCGTGTATTAGGCAATAGTTATTACAGACAGGGACAGCCATCCAGAGCCATTACTTTTTACGAGAAGTATATTGCCGGCAACAACAGACCACTCAGGGGCGATGCCTATTTTATGGGATTATCCTATTCCGATACCGGTAAATACAACGATGCGGTAAATATGTTCCAGCAAGCTGTAGGTGAGCCAGACGCTCTTTCACAAAATGCGCAGCTTCAACTTGGACACACTTATCTAAAAATGAATCAGAAACAGCAGGCCCAGATGGCTTTCGAGGCAGCTACACGCGACAATTATGACCCTCAGGTGCGTGAGACGGCTCTCTTCAACTATGCCCTGCTGGCACATGAAACCAACTTTTCGGTATTCAGCGAATCCATCACTCTGTTCGAGAATTTCCTCAGCGAATACCCCAACTCACAGTATATCAGCCAGGTGAATAATATACTTGCAGAAACATTTCTCACAACAAAGGACTACACGGCAGCCATTAACGCCATCAACCGCATCAAGAACCCCGGGCGCCGTATCATGGAAGCGAAACAGATGGTTCTCTTCCAGCTGGGAGCACAAGAGTTTATCAACGGAAATATGAACCAGGCAGTACAGCATTTCAACAACAGCATTAGCTTAGGCAACTACGATGTTAAAGCGCGTAACAGCGCATATTACTGGCGCGGAGAAGCATATTACCGGATAGGAAATTACAGCAACGCGGTAAACGACTTCCGGCAATTTACGCAGAATGCAATATCATCAGACGAGAACTATGCTTTAGGGTGGTACGGTATGGGTTATGCTCTCTTCAAACAACAACAGTACATTCAGGCGGCAAATGCTTTTATGCAATATATCTCTGCCGAAACCAACCGCAACAGGCCAGAGTACGCCGACGCAATGAATCGTGTGGGTGACAGTCACTATTTTAACCGCAATTTCAGTGAAGCAGAACGCTATTACGGACAGGCTGCAACTGCAAACCCCGATATTGCTGATTATGCTTCATATCAGCGTGCTTTTGTAATGGGACTGCAACGCAACTACCAGGGAAAAATTGAAGCTCTGGACAACCTTATACGCCGCTATCCCAACTCACAGTATTACGATGATGCGCTATATGAAAAAAGTCGCGCCCTTACCATGCTTAACAGGGAGAACGAAGCCATAACTGTATTACATAAACTGGTTACCGATTACCCAAAAAGCCCGATCGCCGGACAAGGAGGGGTGCAACTGGGGCAACTGTATTACAATAGCGGCAATTATCAGCAAAGCATAGCCGCCTACAAAAATGTGATATCTAATTTCCCGGGTTCAGATGATGCACGTAATGCACTGGTCTCACTGGAGACGGTCTATCGTGAAATAAACGATATTGACTCATACGTAAGATATGCGAACTCGCTTCCGGGTGGAATGCGTATCACTCCCTCACGCCAGGATTCCCTCACCTACCTCGCTGCCGAAAATGTATATATGCGGGGCAACCGTACAGATGCAGAACTGGCAATGACCCGGTATCTGCAGTCTTATCCTAACGGAGCATACAGCAGCGATGCCAATTATTACCTCGGGGTGATTGCCGACGAAAAGGGGGACAAGCAACAGGCATTGACTCATTTCCGAAAAGTAATTGATGCAAGCAATGTGAAATTTCTCGACAATGCACTTATTTACACATCTCAGACAGAGTATAAGAACGGCAATTTACGTCAGGCGCTTGCAGACTATTCAAGGTTAGCTAATTCAGCCAGGAATGCTACAAACAAACAAATTGGGCAAATGGGCGTTATACGCGCTCAATCGCAACTGGGAGGCTATCACGAAGCAGTTCGTGCAGCAACAGAATTGCTTGCCGGAAATAATCTCTCAGCAGAAACGGTTACCGAAGCAAGATATCTGCGGGGAAAAGCATATCAGCAGATAAATGAAACAGACAATGCAATGGCCGACTTCCAGTTCATTGCAAAGGATACGCGCAGTATCTATGGCGCCGAAGCTCAGTTTATCATTGCAGACACTTATTACCGCTGGAAGTCGTATGACCGGGCAGAAGCACAGGTGAAAGAGTTTATGCAGAAAAGCACTCCGCATCAATACTGGATGGCCCGTGCTCTTATTGTTCTGTCGGACACCTATATGGCCAAAGGAGATAGGTTCCAGGCACTTCAGTACCTTGAGAGCTTAAGAACCAATTATAAGGGTGGTGAGGCTGATATCAGTCAAATGATAGATGAGAGACTTAAATAAAAACCGGGATTAAAAAAATAATGCAGATCTGCTAACTTTTCAGATTGACCGGATTATATATGTCCAAAAGTCAGAAACTTAATGAAAATAAAAAAAACAGATAGTATGAGAAAAATATATTTCACAATAATAATTTTGTCATTATCTTCAGGAATATTTGCACAAACACAGGATTCTCTACTTAGGCGACAGATGGAACTGGAGCGAGACTTCACACCCTCACTGTTTGATGCGGACAAAATAAATTCGCTGCCTGCCTTGCATGAACCTGCCGTTCAAAAGGCCAACACCAACTATTCCACCTGGGCAGGGCGCACCACTCCTCCCCTGGAGATTGCACTACCTGCACCTGGAAACATAATGACGGCGATACCCTACAACATGAAAAAAGGATTTATCAGATTCAACGCAGGCAATTACGCCAATATGGACGGAGTTTTTGGGTACCGCCTGGTAGAAGACGAGAAAAATGATTTTTCTTTCACTTTTCATCATAACTCCACCAATGGTGATATCAACTATCTGCAGGATGTAAATCCGGCCGGTAGCAATGCCTATTTCATGGATAACCGGGGTTGGCTTGGATTCAGACATATAGCTGATGCTCTCACATTTAATATGCAGCTTTCATACTTGAACTCCACATTCAACTATTATGGAAATACATTCGGTGATACCCGCTTTTACAATAATGAAAATCAGCGACTGGGCATTTTGAATGCAATAATTGGAATCAAATCGCATGAATCAGACATACTAAATTATAGAGGTGAGATAGATTTCAAAAATTTCTCCACCAGATTCGCTGAAACCGTCGACACGAAAGGAATAAAAGGGACACAGTTAAACGCGATTGCCGGTTTCGACAAACCTTTCAGAGGCGCTGGAAGCAAAGTGGGTGTGGATGGGAAGTTATTCACCACCTTTTATAATGGCAATTTAGACGACTTCACCCTTGTCAACGCGGCCCCATACATCACCTTTGCCGGCATTAACAGCAGTGCAAGACTGGGAGCCGATGTGCTTTTTCAAATATCAGGCAGTACAAAGATACGCGTTGTGCCAAACGTGAAACTGCACTGGGGGGTAACTGATCACTCTTCACTCTACGCAACTGTTCACGGAGGAATCAGAAGCAACACATTCCCCGGTATGATAAGCGAATCGAGATACATCCAACCATATGACAATGTAATACCATCATTCACCCTTATCGACTTTAACGCAGGAGCAAAAATAGGTGAAGTGAGCGGGTTTCGTTTCGATATTTTCGCAGGATACAAAAAAACTGACGATGAACATTTTCTGCTATTGAACGGACAGGATATTGTTGACGGAATGGCAACATCCCCATATAAAGAGGTGCTTAAGCCTGTGTATGGGAGTTTGTCAAATTCTCACTTCGGTGGAATAATACAAGGCAACATATGGTCACCTCTGGATTTTTCATTGCGGCTGAAAAAAAACTTCTATGAAGTAAACGATTTAACGGTTAACGATGTACTGATAAATGATGCCAGAGCCTACAATATGCCAGGTTTTGAAGTTGATATTCGTGCATCGCTTGATCTGCTGAGCAACCTGAACCTTACACTTAACTATTACCTGGCCGGAGACAGATGGTCCTATTTCGACGGTGCAAATCTAAAAATGGATAATATCAATGATCTTAATGTGGGAGCCGTTTACGATATCACCGATGCCTTTTCCGTTAATGCAAGGGTAAACAACCTCTTGTCGCAAAAGTTCGATATCTGGTATGGGCACCCGGCACAGAGCATTAATGCATCGGGCGGTTTCACGTTTAAATTTTGATCTTTTGAATCCCGTACGAAAAGCCTATCTCATTGCGACAGGGCCATATTATATATTGTTTATCTGCACATTATAAATATTTTTTCGATATTAATGGCTTTTGGGGCAGACTCATCTTTTTCAACAAACAATTCTTAATCGAAGCAAATCACTTTGCAGATATGCTGTTGTATTGTTGCATAAACACTGGGGGGTTAAACGTCGCACAAAACTATTTTTAATACTTCTTCCTTCTTGTTTACAATGCTTTTATGTACTTTTGCGGCGAACATTGGTTGTCCACAAACTTCATGAAGAGATCCGAAAGTTATGGGTAAGAAAAAAAAAGCTCAGAAAAGAGCATCGAAAACAAAAAAAGTAACAGGGAAATATGACATCATAAAAGCCATGTGGAGCCTGTTCGGCCTGATGGTGGCAGGTGCTGCGCTCTTTTTCCTGCTCGTGTCGGCAGGGCTTGTTGGTTACCTGCCAGAGATTAATGAGCTGGAGAATCCGATTGATAAATACGCATCACAGGTTATCTCTTCCGATAACGAACTGCTTTTCACCTATTCACAAAGCGATGATAATAGAATTTTTGTGGATTATTCAGACCTGTCCCCATATCTTATCGATGCATTAATTTCGACCGAAGATGTGAGATATTATTCCCACTCCGGTATAGATATTATAGGCTTGGGAAGAGCTGTATTTAAAACACTTATCCTCAATAAAGGAGAGAGCGGCGGCGGGAGTACCATCACTCAACAGCTGGCAAAGCTTCTCTACTCTCCACGGGCAAACAACAAACTTCAGCGTGTTTTTCAAAAACCTGTTGAGTGGGTAATTGCAGCGAAGCTGGAGCGCTTTTATTCTAAAGATGAGATCATCAACCTCTACTTGAACAAATATGACTTCAACTATAATGCCGTGGGGATTGAGTCTGCCGCACGTACTTATTTCAATAAAACCCCCGACGAATTGAGCGTAGATGAGTCAGCCATGCTTATTGGAATGCTTAAAAACTCATCCCTTTATAATCCGGTACGACGCCCGGAGGTTACAAAAGAGCGTCGGAACGTTGTACTTTCTCAGATGCAGAAGGCTGGGCACCTTAAGAAGCAACAGGCCGATTCCCTAAAACAACTTCCAATTGAACTGGATTTTAACCGTTCCGGTCACATTGATATTGCCGCTCCTTATTACCGTCAGCATCTGGCAAAAATGATGATGGCCGTGAAGCCACAGAGAAAGAATTACGCCTCGTGGAAAAAACAACAGTTTACGGAAGACTCACTCTCATGGGAGGAAGATCCACTTTACGGATGGTGTAATAAAAATAAAAAACCTGACGGATCGAACTACAATATCTACACAGACGGACTTAAGATTTACTCAACAATCGATTCCCGTATGCAACGCTACGCGGAAGCTGCTGTGAAAGAACATTTGGGCGGATATCTCCAAAAACAGTTTTTCAGTGAAAAGGCCGGTAGGAAATACGCTCCGTACTCTGTTGAAGTAAGCAATCAGGTTGATGATCTGATGACGGCAGCAATGAAACAGACGGAACGTTACCGTGTTCTTAAAAAAGGAGGACTCAGTGAAGCTGAAATAATTAAAAACTTTAAGGAGGTACCTGTCGAAATGAAGGTTTTCTCATGGGAGCATCGGGAAATAGACACACTGATGACACCCTGGGATTCAATCCGCTATCATAAAAACTTCCTTCGTGCGGGATTCATGGCAATGGATCCTTTAACGGGACATGTAAAAGCCTATGTAGGAGGGCCTGATTTCAAATTCTTCAAATATGATATGGTTTCCACCGGCAAACGGCAGATAGGTTCTACAATCAAGCCTTATCTCTACACTCTTGCAATGGAGGAGGGGATGACTCCTTGCGACGGAATGATTCACGGCCCGGTAACACTTATGCCCGAAGTAGGGGAGCCATGGGAACCACGCAATACGCGTAAAGCTTCCGGAGAGTTTGTATCCATCAAATGGGGCCTTCAGAACTCCGACAACTGGGTGACTGCCTGGCTGATGAAGCAATTCTCGCCCTACACATTTGCCCGTATGCTCCAATCATTCGGGTTGAAGACTCCGGCCGATCCGGTAGTTTCACTTGCGCTGGGACCTAATGACGCATCAGTTTATGAGATGGTAGGAGCCTATTCTTCTTTCATCAACAGAGGCATCCGCGTGGAGCCGGTATTGGTGACCCGAATTGAAGACCAGTTCGGCAACGAAGTGTACTCATCCGTCCCCAGAATGAAAGAGATCTTCAGTGAATCTACCTCCTATAAGATGCTCGATATGCTGAAGGCTGTCATCGATGGCGGTTCGGGAGGCAGGCTGAGACGGTTATATAACCTGAAAGGGCAAATGGGCGGAAAAACGGGTACGACAAATAATAATTCCGACGGATGGTTTATGTCGTTTACCCCCAATCTGGTCGCAGGCTGCTGGGTGGGCGGTGAAGACCCATCCATACATTTCGACCGGATGGCTTACGGACAGGGAGCCAGCATGGCGTTACCCATTCACGGGTTGTTTTATCAAAAGATTTATGCCGATCGCGAACTAAAATACAGTGACGACGGTGTTTTTGATATCCCAGCCGAATTCGACCCGTGTCATGATTCAAAGCGCTACTCTCCCGACTTCTACCGGAATGATGATCCGATGGTGGAGAGCGAAGGTATCGACGACATATTCAATTGATATTATTCGACAACTGCCACACCGGACAACAGGAATAATAAGCTGAAAAACAAGTATAAGCATCGGCTTTAAATAGAGATCAAAGGAGGATTCAAAATTGAATACCTCCCTTGATGTTGATATAATTATCAACAAGGAGAATAGTTGATAACTATCTTGGATCTTTTATTTCAGGCGTCTTTTTAACTCCGTATCCCACTACTACAATATCACTGACAACAGAACTGCTACCACTGTTTGATAATTCCTCGTCTTGTAACCTGAAATATACTGTAAGATCGACTTTTGAATTGGCTCTTCCTCCTTCCTTTTCCAGGACAATATCTGACGGGATCATTTTCAACACTCTTAATACTTCTGAATCAAGAGAAGGATCAACTCCTTCCGCAATTTTAAGATTTGTTATCTCTCCCTTATCACTGACACTGTAACTGGTTTTTACCAACCCCGTAATACCATTTTCCTGCGCAATAACAGGATATTTAATATTTTGAGCTATAAACTTAACAAAGGCCTGCTCCTGCGAACTATCAGCTTTAACACATACGGCCTTCAAATCAGAACTTTCATTTCTACTCAGCCGAAAAACTACCGGTATGGTAAATCGTACATTTACAGCTTGTCCGCGCTGTTTGCCCGGCTCCCATTCAGGCATCGACTCAAGAACCCGAACCGCCTCGGCATCCAACAGCGGGTCAATTCCACGTACTACATTCACATCGGCTATGCTACCATCTTTCATCACTATAAAATTACAAATTACCCTTCCCTCAATACCTTTCGTTTTAGCCTCTTCCGGATATCTGATATTGTCAATCAGAAACCTCATCATTGCTTCTGTTCCACCGGGGAATTCGGGCTGAATCTCTACTACTACAAAAACTTCATCAGTGGCTGATATTCTCTTTTGAGGTTCGGCTTGTTGAGCATAGACGCTGTTAGCGGTAATCAGCAAAAGCGCCAAGGGTAAACTGGCAATATATTTTGCCAGCTTTACCATGGGCGACTTAGTTTTATTCATCATCATAATTCGTTGTTTTAATTGTGATACATTAAAGTTATTTACTATCTGAACTGCAGTTTCATGATAAGTCAATCGTAAAAGATGGAATTGATATTCGCGGCTGTCGACCCCTTCACGAAGGACACCGTTATCAGCAAGATATTCCAGATTCATAGCCATTTCCCGCTTCATTAGCCACACACAAGGATTCCACCAGGAAAAAAGAAAAAAAATCTCGATAAGTATAATATCCAGCGAATGCCACTGTCGTACATGCGTGTGCTCATGTAGAAGAATCTGCGCAATCTCCGTTTCAGAATGCTTTTCAGTATGTATAAATATCAATTTGAAAAAAGAGAAAGGGGGCATATCATACTTCAACTGGTAAACAGCAATTCCGGAGATCATACTTTTTTCACAATTAAGACGAATTCGCATGATAGAGATGAGCTGCCAGAAAAACCGCAACACAAAAAATAGTGTTCCTACACCAAAGATGGCAGTCAGGACCTGCTCCCAGGATATCGCAAAGGAGGGAAGGGATGTAGGTTCTTCTGTAGCTAATACCATGGCAGGCTTTTCAAAAATAACAGTAGAATTAACTTTCTCCAATGAATTGGAGCGAAAATTCCACATCTCACCAAATGCAGGAATAACAAAAAGAGGGTAAAGCAAAGAAAATAGAATTGCCGACAGGAAAAAGATACGTCTCACCAATAAAAATGTATCCCGTTTTAATACTGTAATATACAGAAGATAAAACAAAACTATGGCAATGTTAACTTGTACAAGATATATAAGAAAAGAGTACATGATCAGTATAAGTTAAATGTCCAACAAATGGGCTACTCCCGGTTTTTCTCAATCAGGTGAACAATCTCATTCAGCTCCTCAGCACTGATCTTTTGTTCTTTAGCAAAGAAAGATACTAGCTCCTTATAGGAGTTATCGAAATAACTCTGCACCACTCCAGACAAAAAGTGACGTTTATAGGCAGACTCAGATATTTTCGGTTTATAAACCTTTACATTTCCAAATCTCCTTTTTATCAGATATCCTTTGTTCTCAAGATTGTTGAAGATAGATGCCACTGTGGTATACGGAGGTTTAGGCTCTTCCATTTTATCCACCACATCTTTTATAGCACATTCGTTGAGTTGCCACACATGCAACATCACAATTTCTTCCTGGGGTGTTAATCTATCCATAATTCATATCAATTTTTAAAAACATATAGCTAATGAACCTACTTGGGAAAGTCATTTTTTATAATATCTTGAATTTACGCTTCGTTAAAACCTCATTTATAATACTGACAGCTAATAAGTTATGCTGGATTCCCAAAAGTACCATACTCTGCTGATATTCAGTGAATTATAAGAATTATTTTAAAGTAATCGTCGAAGTATTTTTGTATCTCTGCTATTTAAATATTCAAAAAACTAAACTCAGACATTTTAAAAGGCACACGACTATTTAAACAATACAAATTTACGAATTTTTCGTAATGCAGAAACTTTCTCGTACTATTTTATAGTTAAATAAATAAAAAAGAGAGTGCATCACAGTGTGACTTCACCCTCTCTTCCTCATCTCCTCTTCTAAAAGAGAACAATAACTAACTCAAGTTTCGCATATATAAATTAAAACATATGCAGCTAAATATGAGACCTATCAAATGTTTAGCGGAAACCCATTCGATAAAACAGATGTGATCTGACAAGCTATTTGAGCGAAGCGCGTTTCTTACAGCTGCTTCTCAAAATCTTGCATACACTGCACCAATGCCTCCACGGCTTCTTTAGGACAGGCATTGTATATGGATGCACGAAAGCCTCCAACTGAACGATGCCCCTTAATCCCAACCATTCCCTTCTCTTTTGCAAACTCAAGGAAAGCAGCCTCTTTGTCTTTATACTCTTCACTCATCACAAAACAAACATTCATGATGGAGCGGTCTTCTTTGGCTGCGGTTCCAACAAAGAGTTTATTCCGGTCTATCTCGTCGTAGAGAAGCGCAGCTTTCTCCTTGTTGAGCTTGTGCATTGCCTCAACACCTCCCAGCTCCTTTACCCATTTCAGGGTTTCATGCATCACGAATATAGAAAATACAGGAGGAGTGTTGAACATGGAGCGGTCTTTCTCTGCTGCGCCTATATGTGTGCGATAATCCACCATGGTCTGCAGCGGGCGGCCCGTTTTTCCAAGAATATCTTCGCGTACAATTACAAATGCCACACCGGCAGGTCCAACATTCTTCTGCGCCCCGCCATATATTATTCCATATTTAGATATATCTACCGGGCGGCTCATAATGTCAGACGACATATCGGCTACCAATGGCACCGGACTTTCAATATCTTCATGAATCTCCGTACCGTAAATAGTATTGTTGGAGGTGATATGGAAATAATCGGCATCGACGGGAATGGTGTATCCTTTGGGAATATAGGAGTAGTTTCTATCTTCGGAAGAAGCCACAACTTCAACCTCGCCGTAGAATTTTGCCTCTTTAATTGCTTTTTTGGCCCACACACCAGTCTGCAAATATGCAGCCTTCTTTTTCATAAGATTAGCCGGAACATCAAAAAACTGAGTGCTGGCACCGCCTCCGAGCAATAAGACCTTATAATTGTCGGGAATGTTGAGAAGCTCCTTCCAGAGGTCTGCTGTCTCTTTCATGATACGTTCCCATCCAGGTGTACGGTGTGATATCTCCAGAATACCTATTCCGGTGTTGTCAAAATCGCGAATTGCTTCAATTGCGGACTCTATTGCAGGCCTTGGAAGTACACACGGGCCAGCGTTGAAATTGTATTTTTTCATTTTATTGGTATATTTATTATTTTCTATTCACTCTAAACTTGTCATCTCCATCCTTAAAAAAAGAAACAATCTGTCTGGCTGCGGCAAGCCCGGCATTTAAATTGGCTTCTGCTGTCTGAGCTCCCGATTTTCTTGGTGTGGAGAAGTAGCGCTTTGGGAATTTTGCAAGAAACTCTTCATGCTTGTCCGGCTTAATATCGGTAACAAACTGAAATAGAGGCCGCTCCTCCATAATTCGTAAAAGATCATCCTCTACTATAAGTTCTTTACGCGCCGTATTAATAAGAAGACCATCCTGAGGCATATGTGACAGAAGGCTATAATTTACACAGTTACGAGTTTCACCCAGCAAAGGCATATGTAAAGAAACTATATCACTGTTTTCAAACAACTCTATGTTGCTATATGCAGCAATAACACCGTATTCACCCTCTTTGCGCAAGTCATCGTGAGTAAGAGTCGGGGAATAGGCATAAACCGGCATGTCGAAACCTCTGGCAATCCTGGCCACCATCTTCGCTACATTTCCGAAAGCATACAATCCAAGTCGTCTGTCTTTGAGCTCACGGCCTACCGAACCGTCAAACTGATTGCGTTGCATATAAATGGCCATGCCAAAAACAAGTTCAGCTACGGCATTTGCGTTCTGGCCGGGAGTGTTCATTACACAAATTCCTTGTTGAGTGGCAGCATCAAGGTCCACGTTATCGTAACCAGCCCCGGCTCTTACAATCACTTTCAGGTTTGGAGCAGCAAATATTACCTCACCATCTACAATATCACTTCTGACTATTATAGCTTCTACATCTTTCACGGCATCAAGCATTTGAGACTTGTCTGTATATTTCTCCAATATGACAAGTGTGTGCCCCGCAGACTCAACAATTTCTTGTATCCTTTTTACTGCCTGTAGAGCAAACGGTTTACTTGTCGCCAAAAGTACTCTCATATCTTTTATCTTTTTAATATAACTTACAGAAATTACATTTTTGACGGGTATGAGATTTCCCATTACAAAAACATATAATGTTACAACCTAAAATAAATTTCTGTTTTTGAAAATATAATCTTTACAAAATATGCTTCACTATTTTTTAAAAAAAACAGTGTCTGCTGTATGGAATCTTACCTCCAAATAAAGTTACAAATTTACAAACTTATGCGTAACAAAAAACGAAATCCGAATAAAAAAATCTCAATTGTTCATTATTTATCTCTCTTAAAAGATATTTGTCCGATAAATCGATTAATCGTATCTTTGTGTCAGCGCACGAAATATACAACGCGATGAACAGTCCCTATCCATCAACTCTGCTCGAAAATGCGGTCAACGAATTTGCCAAACTACCGGGTATTGGAAGAAAATCGGCACTCCGGCTGGTACTTCACCTGTTGCGGCAGGATAAAGAGAAGGTTGCAAACTTTGCGAACACAATAATTAAGCTGAAAAATGAAGTAAAATACTGCTCATCATGCCATAATATCTCCGATACGGAAATGTGTGGTATCTGTGCCGACAGATCACGCGACCACTCTCTTGTATGCGTAGTGGAAAACGTTAAAGAGGTTATGGCGATTGAGAAAACCATTCAGTTCAGGGGAGTGTACCACGTGTTGGGTGGAATCATCTCTCCTATCGACGGCATCGGCCCTTCTGACCTGGAGATTGCAAGCCTGGAAGAGAGAGTGAGTAACGGCAATATAAAAGAGGTTATTCTGGCACTGAGTGCAACGATGGAAGGCGACACCACAAATTTTTATATTTTCAGAAGATTGCAACCATACGGCGTAAAAGTAAGCATTATTGCCAGAGGTGTCTCCATTGGTGATGAAATAGAGTATGCCGATGAAGTGACACTTGGACGTTCTATTATTAACCGCACACCCTTCGATGAATCGTATAAACTCCTGTCGAAATGAGAGAAGAAAATAAAATTGACAAGGCCATCCGGCTTCTGAAAGCCCATTATTACGTAAATATAATTTTTCTGGCATCTCTTTTTTTACTTTTTCTGTTTCGTCTGCTTCCCTTTTTTCATGAGAAAAAGACGATCAGTGTCACTTTGGAAACATTCACCTTGATAATTTCCATAGTTGCTGTTCCGGGAGCATTGAAATATTTCGCCATCGGCATGAAAAAGATTCATAGTCCCTTAGAGGCCTGCGCAGCAATAAAGAAATACAAATGGCTATCATTCACACGTATATACATATTAAGCATTGCAGCGCTAACAAATATTATTCTGTACGGGTATTCAGGGAATATGAACTTTTTCTGGTTTACTGTAGTATTTTTTATCACCTTTTTATTTTGCAGGCCATCGTACCCCGAACTGGCAGCACTGACTGAAGTGAAGGGTGAAAAAAACGAACCTCTGCAGGATGTTAAAACAATACCCGGAAATGAAGATATACCTGGAGAATAGAAATATCAGGTTACGCGCACCTGAACCGGAAGACCTTGATGTACTCTACGTATGGGAGAATGACACTGAGATGTGGGAAAGCGGCTCATCAATCCACCCCTTTTCCCGGTTCACACTAAAGCAGTACCTTATTGATTCACGACACGATATATATGTGGACAAACAGCTCCGTTTGATTGTAGAGCTGAATGAATCAGCCGAGCCGGCAGGCGCTGTCGACCTGTATGATTTTGACCCGTTTAACCGTAGGGCGGGTGTGGGCATCCTGATAGATAAAAAATTCCGGAAACAGGGGCTGGGCCTGCAAACGCTGATACTCCTTGAAGAGTATGCTTTTGGTTTTCTAAAATTAAGGCAACTTTACGCTTTTGTACCTGTAAAAAACAAGGAGAGTACCTCGTTGTTTACGAAAGCCTTCTATCTTCCGGTAGGGATATTGAAAGAATGGCTTTCAGGTGAAGAGAGTTTCGAGGATGTACAGGTGATGCAAAAAATTAACCCGGAAAAATAAATTGTTACGGGTCACGATAAATGAATTTCAACAGGAAACAATATGCAGGACGACATAAAAAAAGCTTGTGATGTATTAATGAAGGGAGGAATCATCCTCTATCCTACCGACACCATATGGGGTATCGGTTGCGATGCTACAAATGAAGACGCGGTTAAACGCATTTATAAGCTGAAACAGCGAGACGACAGCAAGTCGATGCTCATTCTTATGGACAATCCGGCCAGGCTGAATTCCTATGTACAAGAAGTGCCTGATATCGCACTGGACCTTATAGAGTTAACCACCAATCCGCTCACCATAATCTACGACGGAGCCAAAAACCTTGCTTCCAATCTTATTTCACCCGACGGGTCAATTGGTATACGCATTACAGAAGAAGCATTTTCAAGAGAACTGTGTAAACAGTTCCGCAAGCCCATTGTATCCACATCGGCAAATTTGAGTGGCGATCCCTCTCCAACCCGGTTTTCACAAATAAAAGCGATCATAAAAGACGGAGTTGACTATATTGTCACATATCGGCAAAAAGAACAAGCCCAATCCAGGCCATCATCAATTGTGAAATTAAGTAGAGACGGCACAATACAAATTATCAGAAAATAAACAATTTTGCTATCTTTGTCCTTAAGATGAACATAAGGAACCTTATTCCAAATATGCAATTTAAAGAGATACACAATAAGTTTTTGCTATGGCGCGATTCTCATATAAAAGAGCGTCATTTTTTGCTATTTGTGTGCTTCCTTGTTGGAATACTCACTGCTACAGCTGCTTATATTTTAAAGTCGGCCATACATTTTTTTCAGTTTTTCCTGACCGAGAATTTCAGTCGCGATAATTTTAACTTTTCCTACCTCCTATTCCCTATTGTGGGAATCCTTATTGCCGGATTATATGTAAAATACGTAGTTAAGGACGATATAAGCCATGGCGTCACAAAAATTCTTTTTGCCATATCTCAGCGCAAAAGCAGGATAAAACCACATAACATGTACTCGTCGATTATAGCCAGCTCCGTAACCATAGGCCTTGGAGGATCCGTAGGAGCCGAGGCACCGATAGTACTCACAGGATCAGCCATTGGGTCTAATCTGGGAAGATTCTTCAAACTGGAACAACGCAGCCTGATGATTCTCGTAGGATGCGGTGCCGCCGGAGCTATAGCCGGAATCTTCAAAGCGCCCGTTGCCGGTATCCTTTTCGTGATTGAGGTGTTGCTGCTCGACCTTACCATGTCTTCAATACTACCTCTTCTTGTTACAGCAGTAACCGCAACCACCGTTTCATACCTTCTCACAGGCATGGACGCCATGTTTGCCTTTACTCTGGTTGAACCTTTTATACTCGATCGAATACCGTATGTGATTATTCTGGGTATTCTCTGTGGTTTTGTCTCGCTCTATGTTATTCGCACAATGGGCTGGCTGGAAGATATCTTCCACAATTTACCCAGCTGGAAAAGATTTCTGCTTGGAGGAGTTTTGCTCAGCATACTGATATTCTTTTTTCCTCCTCTGTATGGTGAAGGGTACAACACTATCAACACACTGCTGGCAGGAGGCGACTCTTTTCTTTCTCTTATGAACGAAAGTTTTTTTCACAACATTGCAAGCAGGTGGGCAATAGTAGGTTTTCTTGTTCCGGTAATTATCTTTAAAGTATTTGCCACTAGTGCCACCAACGGTGGAGGAGGAACAGGAGGGGTATTTGCACCTACATTGTTTCTGGGTTGCATCGCAGGTTTTGTTTTTTCATATACACTCAATCGGTTAGGATATACTACCTATCTGCCGCAGGAGAATTTCGCACTTATGGGTATGGCGGGAGTGATGGCCGGTGTGATGCATGCACCGCTTACCGGTAGCTTCCTTATCGCAGAGCTTACAGGCGGATATCATCTGTTCCTTCCTCTCATGATTGTTTCTCTGGTTTCATATGGAACAATTTTGATGTTCGAAAGGCACAGCATCTACGCCATGCGCCTTGCCAAGAGTGGGGAACTGATCACGCATCACAAGGATAAGGCAGTTCTTACTTTCCTGAAGGTAGAGGATCTGCTTGAGAAAGATGTGCCTACGGTAACTCCCGAAATGACACTAGGTGATATGGTTAAGGTTATATCTGCATCTGAAAGAAATATTTTCCCCGTTGTTACTGATAGTGGTGTTCTGTTAGGACTTGTTTTGATGAACGATATCCGCAATATCATGTTCCGTCCGGAGCTTTACGACAGGTTCACAGTTGAGAAATTTATGGTGGGTTCGCCATCAAAAATTGATATTCACACAAGTATGGAAGAGGTGATGGAAATATTCGAAAATACAAAAGCATGGAATCTACCGGTAGTAGATTCCGGAGGAGTATATCAGGGGCTACTGTCACAATCTTCAGTGTTTAACTCATACAGGGAAGTTCTGGTAGAAAATTACTCCGAAACTGATGAATAACAGAATCAAGATGGATAGTACGATCAATATTAAGAAAGAAGAGGCACGAATTTTGTTCATGGGGACACCCGAATTTGCTGTTGAATCACTAAAAGCGCTGGTTGAGAACGGATATAATGTAGTGGGAGTAGTAACCATGCCCGACAAACCGGCAGGAAGGGGCTATTCACTCCGGCCATCACCCGTGAAACAGTATGCATTGCAGCAAGGGTTACCAGTGTTACAGCCGGAGAAGCTGAAGGATGAGGTGTTTCTGAATGAACTGAGAAAACTGAAAGCCGATCTGCAGGTTGTGGTGGCATTCCGCATGCTGCCTGAGGTAGTTTGGAGTATGCCACCCAAAGGCACCATAAACCTGCACTCATCACTGCTTCCACAATACCGTGGTGCTGCCCCCATCAATTGGGCTATCATCAACGGAGAAAAGGAGACAGGTGTAACCACTTTTTTTATAACTCACGAAATAGATACCGGGGCGATCATTTTTCAGGAAAAGACACCTATCAGTAAACAAGATAATGCAGGATCAGTTCACGACAGGCTAATGGCGATGGGAGCATCCCTTGTATTAAAAACGGTGGATACAGTCCTTAGCGGTAAGGCAGATACGGTTCTGCAGGACAAAATGTTCGCAAAAGAGCTGGAACTGAAGCCAGCACCCAAAATATTCAAGGACACCTGCCGTATCGACTGGGGAAAAACTGCTTCTGAGATATTTAATTTTATACGTGGCTTATCGCCCTACCCCGCCGCATGGACAGAATTAAACCAGCACGGCAGCAATGAGGCAGAGCGACTCAAAGTGTTTGCCTCGGAAGTAGCTGAAAGGTGCAATCACTCCTTACCCTTGGGAACAATTGAAACAGATCACAAAACCTTTGTAAAAGTAGCAGTCAGGGACGGGTTCGTTCACATTAACGAACTTCAGTTGCCGGGAAAGAAAAGGATGAATATCACCGATTTCCTCAACGGTTACACTTTTAGTGAAAACGCGTTATTTATATAATCTACCACTTATAATTTAATCCGAAGCTGAGTGTCTGGTTGTACTGCCAATATTTTAGCTTCGAATCGGGTGGCACCCCGTCATCAAACCTGACATTCAAATATATGCGGGTTGAGAGTGCATTACTCAATGCCATATTAAGTGAGTTTTCGAATTCCGATACCACCTTCTCATAGCTTGTAAAATATGTAAGACGTGAATCCCATGCTATGTAGCGTGTAATATCATATTTAAAGATCGATGTAATGGTGCTACCGATATCCATTAGAGATTTTTTTCCTTCAGGGATACCGAACCGTTTCACATTAATTGAGGAGTTCCCTACATATTTATAGTTTATTGAAATAGGAGCTATCGCCAGGTCCAGCTTCACACGACGATGACGCACCTTATCTGATTTTTTGTCCAGATTATATTTCAAACCCACACCTGCATTAACATATAAAGGAGCTAGAAAAGCGGATCGCAGATCGTTAGAGTTTGTGGGATAAGCATTAAACAGTTGCGTTTTTGCCTCCAGGTTCATTGAGTATGACCATTTGCTCGTAAATGCATTAACTCCAAAGTCGCCGTAATAACGAACAAGGTCATTTCCTATACGGTATCTCCTAAGTGTATCATCAGGTGCATTAAAAACAGATAGCCTCCACTCTAATGTGTTGTTGAACCTCACCTTGTCTTTATTGTAATTTGCAGTAAACTTTTGATAACTGTTGAAGTTCAGATTATTTGTACCTCCCCTGTGCCAGTTATCGGAAAAATAGTTCTGAGCAAACTGAAAAGAGTGTTCTCCATTGCGTATCCAATATCTCCGGTTAATGGTTGCGACCTCCACACCCGGTGCATCGAGGGAATATGTAGTTTCTGTTTTTATAAGCTCACGAAATGGATTAAAAGTCTCTTTCACCACATCATCCGCCCCAGACATACGCGGCAGGGTGTCGAAAATTTCAACAGTATATTTTACTTTATCAGGGTAGGTCTTATAATAGTTCATCCTTACATCCTGTACAAAATCGTAGTGCCTTAGCTTTGGAGCGAAAGTTTTCTCCAGCGGTATAAGCAATCCTTTATCTTTGTCCTCATCCATGGGGTAAAATGACAATTCTCGCGGAAGAATTTCACCTGTGAAAATCATGGGAAGGAACAGAGGGCTGTAGAAAAGTGTATCCCTGAATGTCAACCCATCCATTGCATTATTATCATAATATCTTAAGGGCAGCTCCAATGTCCCATTCTCTTTCCTTGAATAGAGTGAATCGAGATGGTTAATCATTAAATAATGTTTAACATTGGGAACAGGGGGTTCAGTTGATGTGAATACTCTGCGTTGAGGTGCTGGATACATATTAACATTAATCCGTGGCATTGCAACCGGCTCAACATTAATAGTCTGTACTTCTGGCTGTTCAGGAGAAACTGTCTGTGTGTTTTCCGGTTGGTTTGTATGACGTTCTATTTGCCTGCTTATATCTGTTATATTACGAAACAAATCCGTACTATCCTGCACTTGTACCGGATCTTTTATAACATAAGACGTGACGTCAATCACAGAAGCCACTGCCCCGAATGAAAAAAGAGATAAAATCAAAGGAAAAACGATTCGTTTCATACCTAAATTTATATTGTATTAATATGCTTATTTCCTGTTATTTAGCAAATTTTATTATTCCGATTTTATTTTATTACAAATAGCAAAGATATAAAAAATGTTTTACTTAAAAACGATATGCTTTGAAAACCACTCTCACATTTCGACTGCTTGTTATTTAACTTTGCATGTTTTACGATAACAGCTGAAAATTTAATATTCTGATGTTTCCGGGAACTCTTTTTAAACCGGTGTTCGAACAAATAGTCTCATTTTTCATCTTATGAAGATGTTTCCGGGAACTCTATTGAAACCGAAAAGAAAGAAAAAGTTGAACATATTCCAAATATCAGACTTCAAATCAAAACAAAACAGCAACAAAATAGCTGAAAAAATGGGATCTAATCCAAATAGCTGACTTCAGTCAACACTAAAACTATAACATAACGGATAGCTGAATATGAAACATTAAAAATTTGCTTATACGATGATTGCGTAAAATCGTTTGACAATAGTTATATTTGCATAAGATATAGAAATAACAATTGAGACCCGTCCAAAATGTCTTTTTCATTGCAATCGAATAAAAAAATATATACTGTGCTGAGAGCGAATCAAACTTGTCTTGAGTCACAGGGAGAACTGACCGCAGCAGAAGACCAGATTTCATTTTAAAGTAACATTCTTGGTAATAAAATCAGTATAACTGCACAGAAATAGTAACTCACTTAACTTTCGCATCTATCCAAACGATGCGTATATAAAAATAAGCTGTTTAGCTATTTTCGGGTGAGATGCCGGGGAAAGCTGATAATATGGGAAATAGACTGATCACAATACTTGGCCCTACGGCATGTGGCAAAACCACATTTGCCACACATCTGGCTTATGAGCTGGATGGTGAAATTCTGAGTGCCGATTCACGGCAGGTATACAAGCAGATGGATATCGGTACAGGCAAGGACCTCTCTGATTACATTGTTGACGGCACCCTAATACCCTATCATCTCATCGATATTCGCTATCCGGGCGACAAGTATACGCTCTACGACTATCAGCACGATTTTCATGTTGCATACCTTGATATTATATCGCGCGGTAAAAGGCCCATACTTTGCGGCGGCACCGGGCTCTATATTGAGTCTGTTCTAAAGGGATATAACCTGCCAGACGTGCCCGCCGATTCCGAATTGAGAAGATCTCTTGAAGAGAAATCGCTGAAAGAACTGGCCAGAATACTGCGAAGCTATGGCCCACTTCACAACATCACCGATACAGACACAAAAAAACGGGCTATCCGGGCGATAGAAATTGCCGATTTCAAGTCTAAACAGACAGCTTCGGCTTCCGAATTCCCGTCTGTTGATAGCATCATACTAGGACTTCATATCGACAGGAATTTGCGTCGGGAAAAAATTAGCGACCGCCTGCAGGTAAGATTACGTGAAGGCATGGTAGATGAGGTGAAAAAAATCATAAATTCAGGTGTCTCACCGGAAGATCTTATCTACTACGGGCTGGAATATAAATTTGTAACCCTATACGTGACAGGGGTTATCAGTTATGAAGAGATGTCAGGACAGCTGGAAACAGCTATTCATCAGTTTGCCAAACGGCAAATGACCTGGTTCAGGGGAATGGAACGCCGCGGATTAACTATTCACTGGATTGACGCTTCTCTTCCAATGAAAGAAAAACTATTACAAGCACATTCTTTCATTGGGAAATAAGCTTAATTGAGTTTTTCATCCCATTCATTTATTGAGTACCCCTGCTAAAAATCTCCTTCACTGCAAAAAAAATAAATTGTATGAAAATCGCCGGAATTATCGTAATTTTGCTGTCCTGATAACAAGAGCTCCTGCTGCTTCAAAAGCAACAGGATCTGCTTTTCACCAAATATACGTTTAAACAGATGATAAAAGGAGCATTTCCAGTTGAGAAATTCAAGAAACTTGACACGCCTTTCTATTATTACGATATGGAGCTGTTGAGAAACACTCTTGAGACAATAAAGAAAGAGACCGAAAATAGGCCGTTTCACATACACTACGCGGTAAAGGCTAATGCAAACCCGCGCATTATGGAAGAGATAGCTTCTTTCGGGTTTGGTGTGGACTGTGTAAGCGGAAATGAAATACTAAAGGCACTGGAGTGTGGTTTTTCTCCCGGTAAAATTGTTTTTGCCGGCGTTGGAAAGAGCGACAGGGAGATAGAGATCGGGCTCAAGCATGATATATTCTGCTTTAACGTTGAATCTATACCTGAGCTTGAGGTGCTCAATTCCCTTTCTGAAGGAAAAGGAAAAACTGCTCGTGTGGCTCTTCGCATTAACCCTAACGTTGATGCGCATACCCACAAATATATTACCACCGGTTTAGAAGAAAACAAGTTCGGCATCAACGAAAGGGATCTTCCGGAAGTGCTGAAGCTTATAAACTCCTCTCCGAATATTGAGCTCATCGGGATGCATTTCCATATAGGTTCTCAGATTACCGACCTCTCTTCGTTCGAGGATCTATGCGTTAAAGTTGAGGAGTTGCAGGAATGGTTTAACAAAAGGGGTGTAAGGCTTTCGATAATAAATGTGGGTGGAGGACTTGGAATAAATTATCATCATCCCAACCATTTCCCGATGGCTGATTTTGAGTCCTATTTCAGGTTGTTCGTAAAAAACCTGAAGCTACAAAAAGGCCAGAATCTGCACTTCGAACTGGGCCGTTCGGTAGTAGCTCCATGCGGTTCACTTATTACCCGCGTTCTTTACGTGAAGAAAGGTATTCAGAAGAAATTTCTGATAGTTGATGCCGGCATGACCGATTTAATCCGGCCAGCCTTGTATCAGGCATTTCATCATATTGAAAATATCAGCTCAGACAATGAATACACACCCTACGACGTTGTAGGCCCTATCTGTGAATCTAGTGACGTGTTCGCTGAACAGTTAATGTTGAACTGGGCAGAAAGGGGTGATCTCTTAGCCATTCGTTCTACCGGAGCATACGGAGAAACAATGGCATCACAATACAACTGCCGCGATCTTCCTGAATCCTGTTTTTCTGATACTCTTTAATTAAATTCAATGCTATAATGGATAGTATCTTTTCAGCTTTACCACATTTTTCCATGATTGAATGGATTTTGACAGGCTCACTGTTTCTTTTCTTTCTGATTCAACTCTTTTTTTATCTTTCAGTTTACAGAAAACCTTATTTATACGAGAAAAAGAGAAAAAGGAGTATCGTCCCCGACGAAGAACTGCCTGGAATCTCAGTAATAATCTCCTCAAAAAATAATTCGGAAGAGCTGGAGAAGAACCTGCCCTTTTTTTTTGAACAGGATTATCCCAATTTCGAGGTTATTGTAATAAACAGCGGCTCATCAGATGAAACTGACATGGTATTGAAAGCCGCTGAACTAAGATATCCACGCCTCTACCACACCTATGTACCTGCAGAAGCCGATGAGATAAACGAAAAAAAACTGGCGCTCACACTGGGTATCAAAGCAGCAAAAAACGACATACTCCTCTTTACGGAATCATATTGCAGGCCATGCTCCAGACTATGGATTAAGGAGTATGGGAAAGAATTCTTAGATGGAAAAGAGATTGTACTTGGATATAGCAAGCTGTTGATCCGGAAAAATGTTCACATGCGAAATTTTATAATATTCGACAACCTCATCCATCATCTGAAGTTTTTATCCATGGCCATTGCACACAGGCCATTCATGGGAATTGGCCGGAATATGGCCTATAAAAAAGAGCTTTTTTTCAAGAATAAAGGCTTTTCGCAGGTGTTGAGTATTGACGGTGGTGAGGATGATTTGTATATCAACAGGATTGCACGCAGAAGCATTACCGGTGTGGTTATTTCTCCAGAAAGCATAACTGAAACAGACAGTGTTGACAACTTTTCCACATGGAGAGCGTTAAAGTCAAAGTATTTATACACAAAACAGTTTTATGAAGGTTTCCCTTCCAGGGTATTCGGTTGTGAGACCTTCTCCAAATATGTGTTTTACACAGTATTCATAGCTGCTACGGCATTAGGTATTGTCTGGCATAACTACTTGCTTTTGCTGTTCACCTTCCTGCTCTTTGTAATCCGCTATTTAGTCCAGCTTGCAGTAATCAACAAAAATAGCCATCTCTTTCGAGCCGGAAGATATCATATAAATCTGATCTTTTTTGATATTTTTCAACCTTTCAATAATTTGCAATTCAGAAAATATGCCAACAGGAGAAACGGATTACGACGATAAACCGATCATAAAAAAGGGTCAAGCGCCATTTTGTCAGTTGAAAATTCCTTTTGATTATGGCGGATGGGGTTAAATGCGGTTAATCAATTATTGATTCAGTTAAAAGTGTTAAAAAGATAATCTTACTGATGAAAATCTGCACATTATTTGTCTTATATTTGTTGTTCTGTGATAAAAAATAAATTCAATATTACTAATATGAATACAAGTAACACTAAAAACGTAATTGCAATCGTACTGGTTGCTATTTTGAGCTCAGTAGTTACTTTACTGGGTTACAATATTATCGGCAAAAACAACAGTAGTCGTGCCGATGCATCAGGAAATGTGACATCAAAAGAAATTGGAACCTATTCAAACTCATTTAACCAAGACAAAAATGTTGTACTCACCAATCTTACAACATCAGAAGGGTATCCCGATTTCACAGAAGCTGCTTCCAGGTCGGTAAACGGTGTAGTACACGTAAAAACTACGACAATAAGCCAGCAGCAGTATATCAATCCGTTCGACTATTTCTTCGGATTTGGCGACCGCATACCTCAGCAGCGTGAACAGGTCGGTTTCGGCTCCGGCGTTATAATTTCAAAGGATGGATATATAATAACAAATAATCATGTGGTGGAGAATGCCACTGAGGTATCTGTATCTTTAAACGACAATCGTGAATTTACAGCCAAAGTGATTGGCACAGATCCGCAGAGCGACATTGCTCTGCTTAAGATAGAAGGTGAAGATTTTCCATATCTTACATTCGGCAACTCCGACGCTCTTGAGGTAGGAGAATGGGTTCTGGCCGTGGGCAACCCGTTTAACTTGACTTCTACCGTTACTGCCGGTATAGTAAGTGCTAAAAACAGAAGCAACGTTATGGGAGGAGGCAGCCTTAACATTCAATCGTTCATTCAAATTGATGCAGCCGTCAATCCAGGGAACAGCGGGGGCGCCCTTGTAAACACCAGAGGTGAGCTGGTAGGCATAAATACTGCTATTTTTTCCCAAACAGGAAATTTTGCAGGTTACGCTTTTGCCGTTCCCATCTCAATAGCTGGAAAGGTTGCAGCCGATCTTAAAGAGTATGGCACTGTACAGCGTGCGGTTTTAGGCATACAGGTTCCGAATATAGAAAACATAAGACGTCAGGACCCAGATAAAGCACGTGAGCTGTCGCAGATAAAAGGTGTTCTTGTGGAAGATTTCAGTGACCGCAGTGCCGCGAGGGCTGCAGGCATACAGAAGGGAGACGTGCTTACCGCCATCAACAATGTGCCTATCCGCAATTTTGCAGAATTACAGAGCCAGTTGAACAGATACAGGCCCGGTGACAAGATCAGTGTGACAGTCGACCGCAATGGCAAAAGCCATAGTTTTAACATAGAACTTAAAAATGATGAAGGCAGCACAGAAATTACCCGCAGTTCCGATTCAATCAGCACATTGGGCGCTACTTTCAAACCGATCCCCGATGAAAGGAAAAAACAACTGGGCATATCAAGCGGTATAGAGGTTGTAAGTGTTACAAACAGCGGGCTTTTCAGAAAAGAGGGCATCAACAAAGGGTTCATCATTATGAGAATAAACAATACTCCGGTTAACAGTGAAAGCGATATAGCCAAAATTATTGCTTCCACGAGCAACCGTCAGGATAAAGTACTGCTTGTAGCAGGTTTTTATCCGAATGGAAGAACCCAATATATTGCCATTGATCTGACTGGTAATAAATGACATAGCGTTAACGAAGGTTAATTACTGCCTTTTCAGTAACAAAACAGAGTTATTTGTGTTTTTATAGCAAAGGAGTCGGTTAAATACCATATTCCTTTGCTATATGTTTGGAATATGGTTTATATCGTAAATTAATAACAAAAATATTTTGTAACTTTGCGCTCCCTCCTTAGTTCCAATTAAAAAAATCAGACTAATAAAGATAAATGAGACAATTAAAAATTACAAAATCGATCACCAATCGCGAAAGTGCTTCTCTGGACAAATATCTTCAGGAAATAGGCCGTGAAGATCTTATAACCGTAGAAGAAGAGGTGGAATTAGCCCAGGCTATCAAGAAAGGCGATCGTCAGGCTCTTGAAAAACTCACAAAAGCCAACCTCCGTTTCGTAGTATCAGTAGCCAAGCAATACCAAAACCAGGGACTAAGCTTACCAGACCTTATAAATGAAGGCAACCTTGGCTTGATAAAAGCTGCCGAAAAATTTGACGAGACCAGGGGATTTAAGTTCATCAGTTATGCTGTATGGTGGATTCGTCAATCCATCCTGCAGGCACTGGCCGAACAATCCAGAATAGTGAGGTTACCATTGAACCAGGTGGGCTCGCTTAACAAAATAAGCAAAGCTTTTCAAAAATTTGAACAGGAAAATGAGCGCAGGCCTTCAGCAGAAGAGCTTGCTCAGGAGTTGGACCTTTCGGTTGAGAAGGTCACAGATTCCCTGAAGGTTTCGGGTCGCCATATATCCATGGATGCACCTTTTGTTGAGGGTGAAGATAACAGCTTGCTTGATGTGTTGGTTAACGATGATGCACCCATCGCTGACCGGACCCTAATCAACGAATCACTGCAAAAGGAGATAGACAGGGCTCTTTCTACTCTTACTGAGAGAGAAAGCGATATCATTAAGATGTTTTTCGGCATAGGCTGCCAGGAGATGACACTTGAAGAGATCGGTGATAAATTCCAGTTGACTCGTGAGCGCGTTCGCCAGATAAAGGAAAAAGCAATACGAAGACTAAGGCAGGACTCCAGAAGTAAACTATTGAAAAGTTACCTGGGATAAATCCTGTCTAGTGTAAAGCTCCAATAGAAAAAATAGTAAAAAAATCTATATGTAGGCTTAAATTGGTGATTTTTTACACAAAAAGGAGATTATGTGAAAATTAAGTTTTATATTTGCATTCCAAAGTTTGCCTAAGAAAGCGCAATTGTACAAGCTTTTGCTTCCATAATTGTATATTTTATGGCAAATTGTCGAACATTTTTTTAATGTGAACGTTAAACATAAACCTGATAAGGTAGTACTGAATACGGTACTGTAAATAACATACAACAAAAAATATCGAGTTATTGTAATAAAAAATGTTTAATTAGAATTTAAATTTATGAAAAAGTTTAGTTTACTTTTATTTTCTGCTCTTCTTGCTTTCAGCATAAGTGCACAAGAAGTACAAAACGTTTCTCATGGTACTGTGTATCTGAAAAACAAATCTAGTGACAATTGGTATATTGGTCTTGGAGGCGGAACTAACCTCTATAATACGAAAGCAGAACGTGATGCGGATTCAGATTTCTCAGACCGTCTTGGATGGATGGGTCAAATCGAATTCGGACGCTGGAATTCTCCTAACTGGGGTGCTCGTCTTGTTATTGATGGAGGAAACATTAAACATGAAGCTGATAATGCTCCTTTTGCTAAAAACAACTGGCTTGGCGGACATGTGGATTTAATGTACAATGTTATTAACGCTTGGGGTTCATATAATCCAGAAAGAGTTTACAGCCTGGTTCCATACTTGGGAATGGGTTATATGTACGGATTAGATGATGATTGGAAAAAGCCGAATCCTGACGGAAGCACTTTCAAGCATCAAAACCAGACATTTACTTTTAATGCTGGGTTGATCAACAATTTCCAATTGTCAAGAAATGTAGCTCTTTTCCTGGAACTTGGTTGGAGAGTTGTTCAAGACTCGTTCGACGGAATCAATAGCGAAGACTATGAATGGGACAACATGTTTACAGGAACAGCAGGTATTAAATTCGGCCTTGGCGGAAAACAGAACTTCACTCCTGCCGAATTGATGGACTACAACCTGATTAACGACCTGAACAGCCAGATCAACAGACTGCGCGCTGAAAACGAAGAACTCAGACTCAGACCAGAATCTTGTCCAGAATGTCCTGAAGTACAGCCAACAGTTATTTCAGAAGGAGTTTATGTTCCCAACGTTGTGTTCTTCCGTATCAACTCTTCCAAGATTGATAAGGGACAGCAGGTGAGCGTTTACAATACTGCTGAATATCTAAAAGCAAACGAAAATGCAAAGGTTAACATAGTTGCATACGCTGACAAACAAACAGGTACTCCTGAATACAACTTCGCACTTTCTGAAAGACGTGCAAGAGCGGTTGCCGATGCGTTAACCAACGAATACGGAATCGACAGCGATCGCATCTCTATTGACTGGAAGGGTGATACCCAACAGCCATATGCAGAAAACGACTGGAACCGTGTTGCAATTTTCTTTGTTGAGTAATTCAACAGCAACATAATAAATAAAAAAGCATCTCGGACGAGATGCTTTTTTTGTTACCTGAAACAGGTTATACTATTTAACCATGACGTTATCAGCTTGAAATGCTATTATTTTTTTATTGTTACCTGGAATGAGTTATGCTTCCCTGAATGAATGTATATAATTACTCCTTTATATAAACTCGCTTAACACGCGGAGAGATAGAGGTAAGAATCTCATAAGGAATGGTACCAATGCTTTCTGCAAGTTCAACAACGCCAAGCCCCTCACCAAACAATACAACTTCATCTCCCTCGTTGGCAGGTATATCTGTTACATCAACCATACACAGGTCCATGCACACATTTCCTACAATAGGTGCAAAATGGCCGTTTATAAGAACTTTTCCCTTACGGTTACCGAACTGTCTGTCTAGCCCGTCAGCATAACCGAAGCGTATGGTGGCAATACGTGCATCTTTGTCTAGTTTCTCCTTTCTTCCATAACCGATAGTCTCATTTGAAGGAATCTGTTTTATCTGAAGTATGGTTGTCTTAAGGGTACTTACATTTCTAAGTCCGTCAAGCCCGCTTGCGCTTACCCCGTACAATCCTATTCCTAGCCGGGCCATTTCCCAATTGTTTGCAGGAAAACGTTCCATCCCTGCAGAGTTAAGAATATGTTTGTAAAAATGATGGCCTAGTGCCTTTTCAATCTCTTCTGCAGCATTGTCGAATGTTGCCATCTGCTGATGTGTAAAATCATCGAAAACCCAACTTTCGCTGGCAGACAAATGAGAGAATACTGAGTTTACTTTCAGCCCTTTCTGGGCCTTGATGATAGCAGTCAGTTGAGGTATCTCCTCTGGGAGAAATCCCAAACGGTGCATACCTGTATCAATTTTAAGGTGTACCGGATAACCGGTGATCCCTCTTCGCTCAGACTCTCTGATAAAAGCTTCAAGAATGCGAAAATTATATATTTCCGGCTCGAGGTCATTAGAAAAGAGTTCCTCAAAACCGTTCACTTCGGGATTAAGCACTATGACAGGCAATGAAATTCCTTCGCTTCTGAGCAAAATACCCTCTTCGGCTACAGCTACCGCAAGATAGTCGCAACGGTGATACTGAAGTGTTTTGGCTATCTCCACTGCTCCTGCCCCATATCCGTTTGCCTTAACCATGCATACAAGCTTGATGCCGGGTTGCAATCGCGATTTGTAGAAATTGAAATTATGAACAACTGCATCAAGATTCACCTCCAGCATTGTTTCATGGATACGTTCCTCAATAAGCAAACTTATCTCTTCGAAATGGTATTTACGGGCACCTTTAAGAAGAATAAGCTCCTGATGAAAATCCCTCCATTCACCGGAAAGAATAAACTTTTCGGTTGTGGTATAGAACGATTTTTCGGGTATCGCAAAAAGATCGTGATTAGCATAAAGATCCTGTCCTATTCCTATTATTTTATGAACGCCGCTCTGTTCTACCATTTCAGCCACTTTTTTATATAGCGTTCTTGGCGGAACCCCGGTCTGTAGAATATCCGAAAGAATCACTGTCTTTTTCAAAGGACGGTCCATCTTTCGCTGCTGCTGAAAATCTAGAGCAATCTTGATAGAATTAATATCAGAGTTATATGCATCATTGATTACAAGGCACTCTTTCTTGCCTTTCCTAACATCAAGGCGCATGGCAACCGGCTCAAGAGTAAGCATCCTTGAGGATATTTCAATTGGTGATACATGCAGGTACAAGGCTACGGCAAGGCAATTGATGGCATTCTCTATTGATGCTTCATCTGTGAACGGGATAACAAATGATTCGTCTAAATCAAGAAATGAATAGTTGATTGCAGTTGTTTCATCTTTTTTCTTAATATCAGAAATATACAGATGCGCGTCCCTGTTTTTTCTGGACCAAGAAAAAGCCTTCTGAGAGAGCACCATCAGGTCTACGCAACGCGACACCAATTCATTGTCTTCATCATAAATAAACACATCGCAATTGGTAAAAAGCTCAAGCTTCTCCATACATTTGTGCTGTAGAGAAGTAAAATTTTCCTGATGCGCTTCTCCTATCTTTGTCAACACACCTATAGTAGGCTTGATAACCGGTTCCAGCAGTTCCATCTCATCAGGCATAGATATCCCGGCTTCAAAAATGCCAAGTCCAGCCTCTTTATCCAGTTGCCAAACAGATAATGGCACACCTACTTGTGAGTTGTAGCTCCTTGGTGAGCGTACAATATTGTAATTTTTTTCCAACAGTTGATAAAGCCACTCTTTCACTATAGTTTTTCCGTTACTTCCTGTAATACCTATAACAGGTATGTCGAACCGGGATCTGTGATACGCTGCAATCTTCTGTAGTGCCCGTAAGCTGTTTTTCACCTGCAGAAAATTTGCATCAGTAAAATTGTCCCATTCATCCAGATGTTTTGAAACGACAAAATTACGTACACCTGAATCATACAGCTCCCTGACGAAAGCATGAGCATCATTGTTTTTAGTTACAAGTGCAAAAAAAAGTGTTTCAGAAGGATGTGTCAGTTTTCTGCTATCGGTAAGAAGTACTGAAATTCCGGCTGGATGCAACTTATCGTGCGACACGTTCAGTATAGAAGCTATTTGTTGAATTTTATAAGTCATGATCTGTATAATTTTTCTTTTAATAGAGCCCTCTCTTCTTCGCATTCGATCTCAGGATGACGATCTGAAAAAAGCTCCAGTTTTTGTAATGTCTGTTCTAAAAACATCTTATATGATCTGGCAGTGGGATGCAAGGGCCGATGGAAAATTGCCTTTCTTATCTGCTCCCACTCTCTGTTCACTTCGCGTGTCTCGCAAGAGAAAAAAGCCTCAGCAAAAAGATGCCAGATATAGTCTATCGCAAAAGGTGACGGATGGATCATGTCATCTTCATAAAACCTATAATCCCGTAGTTCATCTATCATCACCTCATAAGCTGGAAAATAGTACACACTACCAGCGAAGCCATTCCTAAGAGAGTCAACAGCCAAATGCAAAATGGATTTGCTGACCTGGTTCTCATGTGCACCATCTTTCCAGTGTCGCACGGGGCTAACGGTAAAAATAAATTTTGAATCGGGATTGATGGATAAAATTTGAGTAATAACTTCGTTCCACTCTTCCACAATCTCCTCTACCTGAAGGCGGGACCTCTGAAATCTGCACGCAGGAAATTTATGGCAGTTACTCACGAGCATACCATTATCTTTCCATTTGTATATATAGGCAGTTCCAAAAGTGATCAGGAAGAGCCCTGCATTACGAATAATGCCTGCTGCTCTCTCAAATCGCTCCATGATTTTTTCAAGGCACACTTGTTTATCCGTATCTGAAAAATGGCCGTGATGCATGAAGCTGTGATACATGCCATTATAGCAAACAAGGTCTCTCTCAGAAAAATGTTCACCCGAGATCAATCTTTTTATCGAATTGGAAACAGAAAACGGATTATACAAAATACCGAACGGATTTACATCTGCCTTAAACTTATTCTGTAAAAGCTTAATGCCGATATTTTCAGAAAAACAGGATCCGAAAAGCATCAATTCTGTAGAATGCTTTATGAAGATATCCGGTTCCGTGATCTGTATGCGTGTTCTAAAATCCATATTGGAGCATTTTCAGTACAAAATTAACAATAAACCGGTCAATCAGATCAATCTAACAGTTTATAATTTGTAAAAAAGGAAAAGAAGATATCAAAAAAGGTAAGGAGAAGTGTATTAAAAAGGAATGGTTGTCTCACGACAACCAATCTTCATTGTTAACCTTAAATCTAATACCATGAAAAACACGATGCAAATGTAAGCCTTTTTGTGTTATAAAACATACTTTACAGGGGAAAAAAAATTACATTTTGCACATTTTAACCAAAAAGGAGTGTTTTATTTAGTTTTAAAACGGATTTTTAGTTTATTATTCAATCCAAAGTACAATTATTTCAACTTTGCGGTCATCTACAAATGGTGCTCTCACGCTCTAAAGACTGCCATTCGTACCATTTAATCTACCGTTTGTACCAACAAAACCTGACAATGACACCATATAACGCACCATTTCTAACACCCAACCTGACATTGGTGCTCACAAATTCATAATTTGACATTGGTACCATTTAATCTACCCGAAGGACCAATCCTTTCAGATACTCTCCTTCGGGATGATATATATTTATGGGATGGTCTGCTGGCTGGGTAAGTTGATGCAGGATACGCACTTTCCGTCCAGATATAGCTGCAGCGGAGAACACAGCCAGGCGGAACTGCTCTTTCGTAATTACCTGCGAGCAGGAGAATGTAAAAACAATTCCTCCGGGGGCTATTTTCTCCAGTGCAGAAAGATTCAGCTTTTTATATCCCTGCAAAGCGTTATTTACAGCTCCCCGATGTTTTGCAAAAGCTGGAGGATCCAGCACAATAAGGTCGTATTCGCCATTCTTAATTTGTTTCAGATACTTAAAGGCATCGGCAGCACATGAGTTATGACGCCTATCATCACCAAAATTTAAAGAGACATTCTTGCCGGTAAGCGATACCGCTTTTGAAGAGCTGTCCACGGAGTCAACTTTTACTGCCCCTCCCCTTAAAGCGTAAACCGAGAAGCCCCCTGTATAGCAGAACATGTTTAACAGGGTCCTGTTTTTTGAGTACTGCTCCAGTAGATTCCGGTTTTCGCGCTGATCAATGAAAAAACCGGTTTTCTGTCCTTTGAGCCAGTCTATATGAAATTTCAATCCATTCTCCATTGCAGTATCGCTTACATCCTCACCTCCTGACAAATACCTGTCCTCCGGATATAATCCGGCTTTGTAAGGCAGTGTCCCTTCTGACTTGTAGAATATATTTTTCAGCGTACCTGAAGGCATAACCTGATTTAAAGCATCCGTGATGAGGCCAATATCTCTGTGTATCCCTACAGAATGTGCCTGAACTACTGCAGTATTGCCATAAATATCTATTATAAGCCCGGGGAGGTGGTCACCCTCTCCATGCACCAGCCTGAAAGTGTTGTTATCAGACCTTATCAGGTTCAATTCTCTTCTAATCATGAAAGCATTTTCCAGCCTGCCCATGTAAAACTGCTCATTTATCTGCTCATCATTAAATGATAACATGCGCACTGCAATACTGCCTATCTGATAATGCCCCACTCCCATGCTGCTTCCATCTGATGCCAATACCCGAACCACCTCTCCTTCTTCCAGTCCGATTGGCTTACTGCCAATTGCTCCTGAAAAGATCCATGGGTGAAAGCGTTTTAGCGACTCCTCCTTACCTGGACGCAGAACAATTTCCTTGTAACTATTCATTGATATATGCCGGTTAAATGTTTATAAATCCTGAGGCATGCCCAGGAATCTAAAGCAGCATATGACTGCTGGGCAGGTTTAAGTATTGAAGCTTCCCAGTTCGATAAGCGCTGGTTTTTGGAGATTTTTTTACCAAATAATATCGCGTATATCTTCTGCAGGCTGTTATCTTCAATCCCGAATTTATCCACGAAAACCTGCAGGTCAATAAAATTCACAGGTTTACGTACTGAACGTTTACGAATTGCGGCAAAGTCGTCACGCAACGAAAGGCCTATCTTTTTGATCCCCGGATCGCTCATTATCGACACAAGCTCATCGGGATAGCCTATTTTGTTAAGACGAAATAGGAAACACTCCTCTTCAGTTGCAAGTTGCATCAGCGCCACATTATTCACCTGTCCACGTCTGAACGACGGCTTGGTTTCAGTATCAAACCCAAGCTCATTCATTTTGGAGAGATACTCACAAGCTTTCTTCGAATCCCCTTCATTATCGATAACGAATATTTTTCCCTCGAACTTCTCTATCGGTAATTCAGCCAACTGTTCCTTTGATATAGTCAATCCCACAACTCTTCCCCCATTAAATTCCCTTCTTCACCCGGCAACTCCATTTCCTTTATTTTCAGCGCATGCAGCGGCCTCAACACATTAACCAGCTTTTGACCCCAAAAAATATTAAAGTTCTCCCTGCATAAATACAACGCACTATACATCTGTTCCGTAAGCTCAAGCTGATATACAGATACAAAATTCCTTATGTCCTGGTAAATATCAGCAACATTTTCTGAGATAAAAGCTGAAACAGGTGTGTCACTATACTTCATATCATCCACAAAAACATCCAGGTAAACATTTTCCTCACCCATTATATTCGCCACCGAGCTTGCCACTCTGTTATAATCCTCTTCACGTACGAATGTGGCCGGGAGGTCTTCATCAGAAGATATTACATCTGGCAACAATAACGCTTTCACATATAGAATTGGCAGAATCTTAAGCATCCGATCCACCCACTTGCTGCGAGGCATCTTCTCTTCATTCTCAAGAAAAGCACAGAATTCCACGGCAACAGTAACGAAGTCGATAACACTCCTGTCAAAAACAATTTTACCTCTGTCAGGACTCTCCATAATTTCATCTTTCATACACAATTCTTGTCCTTTTAACGGACAAAAGTACACAATATTTTCGATAATGATATGCCTGATTTTCGATAATGATAGGTATTATCTTCGATAATAACAACCGGGATTTTCTGATACGAGATGCTTGGGCGTCGTCCTTAACAGGGTCAACAATCTGGTCGGAAATCAAAAATGATGCTATAATCTTGTCTTTTTCAAAAGATTCCGTTATCTTGCACTCCATAAAAAATGTTTTAAGCCGTACAAAACATCAATCAGGCAAAGGTCGATATTGAATATCTGCTCAAAAGGGGCTTTTATGCTTAAAGTGACATATCTCAGAGGTAATATTATGGAATTGAGGATTTAATAGCCCTTCGATGCTTTATAGGTACGAAGCAGTACGGAAGTGATAGCAGAAGCAGTGGATTAAACAACTAACTTCACAAAACTATGAAAAAGAACGAACAGCCATTAAAAATGAAACATGCAATTCATCTGTTACCTTTGTCATTAATTGTTACAGGTATTATAACATGCTTTCTGAGCGCTACAATCTCGCTAACCTATTGGGATTTTCTGGGACTGATAATCATTGTAGCCCTTGCATCACTGATAACAGGAGCTGTTTTGGGTTTTATCTTCGGGATACCCCGTCTCAACAGGGACTACAACCCTGGGGAAAATTACGGCAGAGACACCAAATACAACCCGAACACCAATCTCGAAGATGTATCTGACTGGCTAACCAAGATTATCTTGGGGGTCACTCTCACCCAACTGGGCAAGATACCGGGTTATCTTCAAAGTATTGCAGACTATATACTGGTGAATGCCGACTGCGAAAACCTAAATTGTGATTTTGCAAGGCCCATAATGATTGCGGTTCTTATCTATTTTTTTGTTGCCGGATTTATTTCAGGATACTTTTACACAAGACTTTACCTCCCAAGCCTTTTCTCCATCATGGAAGATAACAGACTACAAAAGGCTGAGATTGCCATATGGAGAGAGGGAGCAAATAATGAGATTTCTCAAAAATCGGAAACCGATGCAAGGCTGAAAATCGAATTATTAAGTAAGGATGAAATACTGATACTGAAAAAAATTAAAGGTGAAGGGAACAGGTTCAATACTCATCAGCGTATGAACATTCGTGAGAGGGCTGCACTAAATGTATTGCTGGCAAAGGGAATAGTTGAAGCAGACAATAAGGGTTCGTTAGATAAAGATGGAACTGTTAATTTAAGAATAGTTGACGAAGATTTCATTAAAGAAATGGATTGATTTGAACAGCATTCCAACGAAATTGTTATTATTTTTGGGGGAGTTTAACTCACACGTTTATCGATGCGATACGTAGATAGCTATTTGAGATGTTATGGCGTTTCGCTGGTCAGCGGCCACGCGTGAAAATTAATTTTACCTTTTCAATGAACTATTCTTCTGTAAATATTACCTGCTGATCAATCAAGCGACAACACATTAATATGAACTATTCTACCACAAAAGTTACAGATGTAAAAGTTGAATAAAGAGTTCTATGATTATAAATTATCGTCTTTATGAAACTAATAGGATTCGGGTTGACATATAAGAGCCTATATGAAGTCTTTGAAAAAAAATAGCTTTAATCGTATGAAACCTCCAAAATTAGGGAAACAGTCATTATTGCAGGATAATCATAACCGGGAGACCTCTTTTAGTAAGTTTCCAGAAGAGATTTATGACAAGCAGGGTGATGATAATCCCATGTACACGGGCAGGCACCTGTTAATTCTCAAAGAGGGAGCTAAAAGTATAGCGAGAGTCACTAGCTTCTTAAAGTCAGAGTGGGCCCTTTCAGTTGCAAATACCGCAGACTTCGTAACTAAGCCCCCTAACGAAAGTAATATAAAAGATGCGGATGCTCTGGTTTTTAATGATTTAGGCATAGCCCTTCTGGGGATTGAAGATGACCGGATTAAACGGCTTCAGGTAGCCAAAGCATCGGCAGATTATATTATTGAACAGGAAAAAGTGGTCTATCTGCCCGACGATATTACTGTTGACACAGATATTATATCGGCATGGGGTGTAGAGGCTATTGAAGCACTTAAATCACAGTACAGCGGGGAGGGCATAAAGGTTGCGGTACTGGATACCGGCTTTGATACAGGCCATCCCGATTTTGAAGGTAGGAGTGTCACTGCCAGCTCTTTTGTCCCCGATGAGTCAATTAACGACTTTCACGGACATGGGACTCACTGTATTGGGACAGCATGCGGATCTGTAGATCAGAACGGATTGCGATACGGGGTAGCCACAAAATCGCATATCTATGCGGGAAAAGTATTGAGTAATCAAGGGAGCGGTGCCCAGTCGTGGGTCCTTAACGGAATGACATGGGCAGCCAACGGTGGATGCAAGGTGATATCCATGTCGCTGGGATCGAAGGTAGACCCCGGTCAGGCATACGACATAGCGTATGAGAGAGCTGCCCTTTTTGCTCAATCAAAAGGTGCAATTGTAGTTGCTGCTGCAGGCAATGAGAGCAGACGTTCAAAAAACAAGTTCAGCCCTGTGGGAAGTCCGGCCGATTGTCCCTCCATCCTCGCAATTGCCGCTTTGGATTCGAAGTTGAATGTTGCCGATTTTTCAAACAGGGCTATCAATCCAACCGGATTGGTTGATATTGCAGCTCCCGGTGTGGCAATCTATTCTTCATGGCGAATGCCTGTAAGGTATCGCACTATCTCTGGAACCAGCATGGCCACTCCTCATGTTGCAGGAATCATGGCTCTTCTATTTGAGAAATATCCAGGCGCAACGGCTCAGAATATCGAGAATGAATTCAGGAAATTGGCCAGAAGCCTTCCTTTATCATCGGAGGATGTGGGTGATGGGTTATCCATTGCACCTTAAGGCCAGATAAATTTATTAAAATGAGGCATATCGTAATTACAATATCTGAATATTATTTAGACCGGCTTAACTCATTGGCCGAGAGCTTGCGTGAAGAAGGCTTAACCATCACCCGGTTATATGAGTTCGGTGTAATAATAGGTTTTGCCGAGGATGAGTCGATCATGAGAATTCGCAATCATGAAGGGATAGTCTCATTAACAGAAGAAAAACAGATAGATATTCCACCACCTGATTCTGATATTCAATGACAGCTGACACGGTAAGGTACTCCCAGGAATAATTATAAATTTATGAACTTTCGCATGCATCCATGCTAAGTATATATAGATATATGATATCACGGTATTTTTCGGGGTGCCCGTTGCATGCTTCCCCGATTCTTCTCTCTCATTGGCCACGCCTTTAACGGTCGCGTACAGGTATGAGCTGTAAAACACAACTTTTAAAAGTGAACTGGAGCATTTAAGAATACAAACTGTATGAAAGTATGTACCATAAAACATCGCCTTTAAAAATATTTAGCTATAAACGCAACATGGCTGTGAGTCTAATTAATTTGAGCCAATCCTGATATTTCCGACATGTTTGTTTGACAGATAACAAAATCTATTCACGAGCAAAAAAACAACTAAACATTTTGTGAATCCGTTTGAAAATAATATCTTTGCACACGTAAAGGACGAGGGAAGCAGGAAACACCGCTTCCTTTTTTGTTCATGAAAGGGATATGATTGAAAAAAAGGTGATAATCGGCCTCACCGGAGAGTATTTGAAGAATTCAGCAAATTATCTGGTGGATGTAATAGTGGGCGCAGACAATTCCATCACAGTTGAGATTGACAACGATCTGGGTGTGGATATTGATGACTGCGCTGATCTAAGCAGACACCTTGAGTCGAGGCTCAATCGCGATACAGAAGATTATGAGCTGACTGTAACATCGGCCGGACTCACCTCACCCTTCAAAATACTGCGTCAGTACAAAAAGTTTGAAGGGAAAGAGATTGAGGTCCTAAGCAAAAAAGGGCAAAAGCTTACGGGAGTGCTCAAATCGTCTGATGATGACGGCTTCACGCTATCGATCATTAAAAAGATTAAGCCCGAAGGCGCCAAACGTAAAATTGAAGTGGAAGAAGATATCCGCTTCGCATTCAATGAAGTAAAATATTCAAAATATCTTATACGATTCAAATAATATATGGGTAAGAAGAAAGAAACCATCAGTCTCATCGATACTTTTTCAGAATTCAACGAATTGAAAAATATCGATAAAGCCACACTGATAAGTGTACTGGAAGAGTCGTTCCGCAATGTGATCTCCAAAAGCAGCGGTACTGATGAGAACTACGATATCATCATTAACCCCGACAAAGGCGACCTCGAGATATGGCGCAACCGTGTGATAGTGGAAGACGATGAACTGGAGGATCCCAACCGTGAGATTACCCTTTCGGAAGCATTGAAGATAGACGAAGATTTTGAAGTGGGAGAAGAGGTTACAGATGAGGTGTCTCTCGATCATTTTGGACGCCGCACCATTCTCAACCTTCGACAGACACTTGCCTCCAAAATACTGGAACTGGAAAAAGACAATCTCTATAATAAGTATAAAGAAAAGGTGGGCGAAATTGTCTCAGGTGAAGTTTATCAGGTATGGAAAAAGGAGTTATTGCTTCTGGATGATGAGCACAACGAACTTATCATGCCCAAAACCGAACAGATACCAAGTGATTTCTTCCGAAAGGGAGAGCATGCCCGTGCTGTGGTTGCACGTGTAGAGAATAAGAACAACAATCCCAGGATTATTCTCTCACGCATATCACCTGTGTTTTTGGAACGTCTGTTCGAACAGGAGATACCTGAGATAGCTGACGGCCTTATAACTATAAAAGGTATTGCCCGCATCCCCGGAGAACGTGCTAAAGTAGCTGTTGAGGCTTACGACGACCGCATCGATCCTGTCGGGGCCTGCGTGGGAATGAAAGGATTCCGTATTCACGGTATCGTACGTGAGCTTCGCAACGAGAATATCGATGTGATCAACTTTACAAACAATACCACGCTATACATTCAAAGAGCGTTAAGCCCTGCAAGGATCAACTCTATTACCATTAAAGAAGAAGAGCGCCGTGCCGAAGTTTTCCTCAACCCTGAGGAGGTATCTCTGGCAATTGGAAAAGGAGGTGCCAACATTAAACTGGCATCAATGCTTACTGGTTATAATATAGAGGTATTCCGTGATATAGAGGGAGTGGACGAAGAAGACATCTATCTTGATGAATTCCGTGACGAAATTGATGGCTGGGTTATAGATCAGCTGAAAAAGATAGGATGTTCCACTGCCAAGAATGTACTTGCAATGAATCGTGAAAAGCTCATCAAGGAAGCCGATCTGGAAGAGAGTACAGTTGATGAAATACTAGCTATCTTGCGCTATGAGTTTGAAGATGAAGATGATTTGGATG
>NZ_DIQL01000055.1:46334-53502 GCF_002427225.1 Proteiniphilum sp. UBA5463
CAAACGATGAACCGGATACAAACAAATCGCCTGATGAGACTGAATAATGTGCGTACCTGATAAATAGTACGAGTAATAAAAAAACAATACTGTTCACAATATAAAAAGAGAGTAAAGGTTAGAAGAGATATATGCCTATAAGACTAATAAAAGTATCGAAAAATTTGAATGTGGGGATCAACAGCCTGGTTGAATTTCTCCATAAGAAAGGTATTGAAATAGAAGCAAATCCTAACGTTAAAATAGAGGATGAACAGTATGAAATACTGATTGCAGAATTCGGAAAAGACAAAAATATTCGCAGGGAAGCCAATGAGACACGGGAGAAGATGCACCGCCGCGATGAAAAACGTGAAACTGTTGCAATAGAAGGATACGAACTCCCCGAAGAACAGACTCCCAGAAAAAAAGTGGAAAAAGAGATTATAGAAACAGAGATCCCAAAAGAGATGAAGCCCCATTTCAATGTTGTAGGCAGCATCGACCTGGACAGCCTCAACAAAAAGAAAGTTGAGCCGATTAAAGAGGTGCCGGTAAGTGAAAAAGCGGCGGAAACTGATAAAACAACTCTCCCCCATGAGCCGGAAATTGTTCCCCAACCTTCAGTTGAACCTGAAATCAAACAGGATCAGCCTGAAGTAACTATAGAGGAAAAACCTGCACAGGTAAAAGAAGAGGAGATTAAGAGTGCAGAGCCCGTGGAAAAGAAACCACATATTTCAGAAAAGGAAAAGGCTGAGACCAAGGAAACCGAAACCTCAGTCCCCGAAAAAGCTCAGGTGAAACCTGTGGAAGGGGTAAAACAGAAGAGTAAACTTTTTACGGATGAGGCTATACAAAAAAGCGGACCAGCAGCAGAAGAGGTGAAACAAAAAAAAGAACCCGCAGATGACGAGGCTAAACAAAAAAGCGAGCCCGTAGCTGAAGATGCGAAAAAAGCTGAAGGGACAAGGAGCGATAAGGTTTTCCGCATCCACAAAAATAAACTGGAGCCGAACATAGTGGTTAAAGGGTCAATCGACCTCGACTCCATAAACGATCGCACACGCCCCCCCAGGAAATCTAGGGCACAGCGAAAGAAAGAGCGTCTGGAACGGGAGCAGAAAGCCCTTGACAGTAAAAAGCTGAAAGAAGAAAAGGTGAAACAGCTGAAGAAAGAAGCTATTGATGAAAAGAAAAAACACACTGTCTCACCCGAACGCGACGAAGAGAGCAAGAAGAAAAAACGTAAGCGTATCCGCACGAGTAAAGTCAATATCGATAAACCCGGTACATACAACCAGGCTTCAGGAAACGACAGAAGAATGTCGCTCAGGAAACCGATAAAGGCGGAGGTGAGTGAAGAGGATGTTCAGAAGCAGATAAAAGAAACCCTTGCCCGCCTAACCGAAAAAAGAGGGAAAAAAGGCGGTGCAAAATACCGCCGTGAAAAACGAGAAGCAAGCGCCCAGAGATATCAGGAAGAGCTCAAGCAACAGGAGAAAGAAAGCCGTATATTACAGCTCACAGAGTTTGTAACTGCCAATGACTTGGCCAACATGATGAATATTCCCGTAACAAACGTCATCTCCACCTGTATGAGCCTCGGCGTTATGGTAGCCATAAACCAGCGTCTCGATGCAGAGACCATCAACATTGTAGCTGAAGAGTACGGCTTCAAAACCCAGTATGTAAGTGCCGATGTGATAGAAGCTATTGCCGAAGAGAAGGATGATCCTGAAGACCTGATTCCCCGTCCCCCCATTGTAACGGTAATGGGCCATGTGGACCACGGGAAAACATCGTTGCTTGACAGTATTCGCAGTACCAATGTAATCGCCGGTGAAGCCGGAGGGATCACACAGCATATAGGTGCATACAATGTGACATTGGGAGAGGGTGGAAAGATTACCTTCCTCGACACACCCGGTCACGAAGCGTTTACCGCCATGCGCGCTCGCGGAGCAAAGGTGACAGACGTAGCCATTATAATTGTTGCAGCCGACGATAACGTGATGCCCCAAACAGTTGAAGCAATCAACCATGCTGGTGCAGCTGGTGTGCCCATTGTTTTTGCGATCAACAAAATAGATAAACCAGGGGCAAACCCCGAAAAGATAAAAGAGAAACTGGCCGAGATGAATTATCTTGTTGAAGACTGGGGAGGAAAATACCAGTCGCAGGATATTTCGGCAAAAAAAGGTACCGGTATCCGCGAGCTGCTAGAGAAAGTGCTTCTCGAAGCCGATCTTCTGGAACTTAAAGCCAATCCTAATCGCAGAGCTTCTGGCTCCATCATTGAATCATCACTTGACAAAGGAAGGGGTTACGTGGCAACCGTACTCGTGGAGAACGGCACACTGTGTCAGGGCGATATAGTGCTAGCAGGATCATATTTCGGCCGTGTGAAAGCCATGTTCAACGAACGTAACCAGCGTATTGAAAAGGCTGCTCCGTCGGAACCGGCATTGATACTTGGGCTTAACGGAGCACCTCAGGCAGGCGACACTTTCAATGTAATGGAGACCGAACAGGAGGCCCGTTCAATATCCAACCGCCGCGAACAACTGCAACGTGAACAGTCGCTACGCACTCAGAAAATGCTTACCCTTGACGATATAGGCCGCCGCATTGCAATTGGCAACTTCCAACAGTTGAACATTATTGTGAAAGGCGATGTGGACGGATCGGTAGAAGCTCTCTCCGACTCACTCATTCGCCTCTCAACTGAAGAAATTCAGGTGAACGTGATTCACAAGGCTGTAGGCCAGATTTCGGAATCGGACGTAACGCTCGCCGCTGCCTCCGATGCTGTTATCATCGGGTTCCAGGTACGTCCTTCCCTCGGCGCACGCAAGGAGGCTGAAAAAGAGGGTGTCGACATCCGTCTCTATTCAATTATTTATGATGCCATAGAAGAGGTGACTGCAGCAATGGAAGGCATGCTCTCTCCAGAAATAAAGGAAGAGATAACCGGGAATGTGGAAGTGCTGGATGTATTTAAGATATCAAAGGTAGGTACCGTTGCCGGCTGTATGGTTCGCGACGGAAAGATAAAACGCTCCAGCCGTATTCGTCTGATTCGCGAGGGTATAGTTATCTTTACAGGCGAGCTTGATTCACTCAAACGTTTCAAGGACGATGTAAAAGAGGTTACATACGGTTATGAATGCGGAATCACCATTCGTAATTTCAATGACATAAAAGTTGGTGATATTATTGAATCTTACGAAGAAACGGAGATAAAGAAGACTTTGTAAATGAATGAATGAATAATTAATTATTCAACAAAAAATAGATTATTATGACAAAAAAAGTTTTTTTCAGTCTTAGTGTATTTATTTTATTGACAAGTGGAACACTCTTTTCTCAGCAGGTAGTACCACAAGTTTTCATAGCTTATGTGAACACTACGGAGATACTGGATATGATACCAGATAAAGTGCAGGCTACGAAGGACTTGATTGCCTTAAGTGACAACTACAAGAAAGAGTTGGAGTTAATGCAGAACGAATACAATAAAAAATATTCCGATTACATTACATACCAAGCGTCACTGGCAGAAAACATCAAGCTGCGCAGAATGCAAGAGTTGACCGAACTTGAAAACAAGATGGAGCAATTCATGGAACTGGCTCAGCAAGATATTGAAAGTCAAGAAAAGGCAATGCTTAAACCGTTAAAAGAAAAGATCATCAATGCTATCAAGGCAGTGGGTATTGAACGTAACTTCACTGTTATCTACGATCTAGCCAATCCGGGTATTGCATTCGTTTCACCCGACGCAGTTGATGCAAATCCATTTGTAAAAGAAAAACTGGGTATCCGTTAAATAATACCAACTATTGTGAAGGAGCAGTTTTCTGCAAAAGCGGGTGCCATCGGTATATTCGATTCCGGGTATGGCGGACTCACGGTTTTGTCCGGGATAAGGGCCATCATGCCTGGGTACGACTATATTTACCTGGGCGATAATGCACGTGCTCCTTATGGTAACCGCTCCTTTGAGAGGGTTTACGAATTCACACTTGAAGCGGTAAAATGGTTTTTTTCACAAGGCTGTCATTTGGTAATCCTGGCATGTAACACAGCCTCGGCAAAAGCACTGAGAACCATCCAGCAAGCCAATCTGCCGGCAATAGATCCACAGAGAAGGGTACTGGGCGTTATCCGTCCAACAGCAGAGTCTGTTGAAGGCTTATCGAATACTGGTCATATTGGTGTGCTAGGAACAGAGGGAACAATACAATCGCGATCTTATGAGATTGAAATTAAAAAACTTCATCCACATCTTACTGTAACAGGCGAAGCATGTCCCATGTGGGTGCCTTTAGTGGAGAACAGGGAGTATGATAAGCCGGGGGCCGATTATTTTGTAAAACAACATATCAAACGCCTCCTTGAGAGAGATCCGCTAATAGACACTATAATACTGGGATGTACACACTATCCTCTGCTGATGCAGAAGATTAATCAGTACCTGCCTGAGAATGTAAAAGCCATTGCTCAGGCAAGATATATAGCCGAAAGCCTGAACGATTATCTGAAAAGGCATCCCGAGATGGATAAAAAATGTACAAAAAACGGCACTGTAAAATATTTTACTACGGAATCGCCCGGGAAATTCAAACAACTGGCATCACTCTTTCTCAATGAACAGATTGATGCCGGGCAAACAACACTTTAACTGAAATAATGAATTGGTTCGATCTGACCATAGGTATTATTCTGCTTGTAGCTTTCATCAACGGATACCGCAAGGGATTCGTAATGCAGGTTATAGGTTTTGCAACAGTAGTGCTAGCAGCTATTTTCGGAGGAAGGATCGCGGAGAAAATTTTACCGGAAGTAATCAATATAAGTAATCTCTCAACCGATGCTGCAAAGGTTTTATCCTTTATCCTTGCTTTTGCATTAATTGCCATAGTACTCTCACTGATAGGCCGCCTTTTGCAGCGATTTATCGATATGGTTTTTCTTAGTATCATAAACCGATTGCTGGGTGCCGTTATTGCAGCGGGTACCATGATGCTTTTTCTGAGCATTATACTTAATATGATACTTATGCTCGATAAAAACGAGTTGATAATAAAGAAAAACATAAAGGAAGAGTCGTTCTTCTTTGAGCGTGTTGAGGTGGTTTTGCCTGCCATTGTTCCTTATATTGATAAAGAATTCAGTGATGGATATGTACCTGAAAAGTATCGTAAGGAAATAGAAAAAAAGTCGGACAGCATTTTTCAAACCAAGCCTAACTCAAACGCTATTGATTCAACTTTTCAAAAACGTCATTTCGAAACCAATTAAAAAGCATGAAGATAAGGATACACAAAGAGGGTAAAATTGCGCTGGTAAAAATTTTTGCAGCTCTTCTAATGATTAATGCAGCTATCTTCTACTTTTTTCCAAACACTCTCTTTTCGGTAGTTATATTGGCGGTGTCGTTAATTTTGTTTGCAATGGCACTTAACTTTTACAAAAAACCCGACCGGGTCTATAAGGGAGACCTTCACGGGTTGGTGAGCGCACCTGCCGACGGCAGGGTTGTTGTTATAGAAAAGGTGTTTGAGAAAATGTTTTTCAAAGAAGAATGTATACAGATCTCCATTTTCATGTCGTTTTTTAACGCACACTCTAACTGGGTACCGGTGAGTGGAAAAATCATCCACATGTCTCACCTGGAGGGAAATTTTCATGCTGCATACCTGCCAAAATCGAGTCACGAGAATGAGCATACAAACATTCTGATTGAGACTCCCGATCATGGTAAAGTCCTAACAAAGCAGATTGCCGGTGCTGTTGCACGAAGGATTGTCACCTACGTAAATGAAGGCGATGAGGTACATATAGGTTCACCGTTAGGTTTTATAAAACTGGGCTCCAGAATGGATGTTTTTCTGCCGCTCGGAAGTGAAATCCTTGTTGACCTTGGCGAAGAGGTGCGTTCCAACGCAACCTTTCTTGCACGTCTGCCCCAAAAAGATAAATAGTTATGCGGAAACAGATACCAAATATTTTAACATTACTTAATCTCTTTTCAGGATGTATAGCTATCACTATGGCCTTTCAGGGAAACTTCACGGCTGTGGCAATATGGGTCGCTGTTGCTGCACTTTTCGATTTTTTGGATGGGATGGCTGCACGTATATTGAAAGCATACTCTGCCATTGGGAAAGAACTGGACTCACTTGCCGATGTAGTCAGTTTCGGGGTTGCCCCGGCATCAGCAGTGTTTATTCTGCTGCGTGACCACTCCCTCTTTCCCGGCTATCTGGATACCGGCAGCTTATTTATCCCATATCTGGCATTCCTTATTCCTGTTTTTTCCGCACTCAGGCTTGCCCGGTTCAATATCGATGATAGAGAAACTACTACATTCATGGGACTTCCGACACCCGCTAACGGGCTCTTCTGGGTAAGCTACTGCTGCGGATTGCATGTCTTGACCAGTGAAAAAGAATATCTTTTTTATATTACTGCCGGTGCAATATTTCTGATGTCTCTTCTAATGGTCTCAGGAATACCGATGTTTTCACTTAAAATAAAACAGATCAGATTAAAAGGCAATGAGAGACAATTGCTTTTAATATTGCTGATGATAGCTTTTATTGCCATTTGGGGTATAATTGGTGTTGCCTTTGGAATAGTATCATATATTGTTCTTTCAATTGTACTTTCAAGCAAATTTTTTGCATCTGAATCCGAAGAATAGTCGCATCTGCCGTCATTTAAGTCATGCCTGGCATCAATCCATCCTGCATTTTGCAGAATATATGGCGCCTTCTTTCACTTCAGTCAGCGCCCGGGTCAACAAGTAGCAATTCGTTAAATAATACAAACATAATCAATCTATTGTCCGATTCATTGTATCTTTACTTTATTATTAAATATTTTTCATTCACCATATGGGATTTCTGATTAAATTTTTTTTAGTGTTCATGGCTGTTTATTTCCTGATGAAATCATTCGGAAGATGGCTATTGGGAAAACGTACAAGACATTCTTCAAATTACGGCCGGCAACAGTCCAGACAGAATAAACAACCGGAATCACAGGAAAATCGTATCATCGAATATCAAAAAAAAAGATTTGAATCAAGTGAAGCGGAAGATGTGGATTTTGTGGAAATAAAAGATCATAACAGATAATATTTTATTGTAAACAATAGATCAATATATCAATGATGGGG
>NZ_DIQL01000055.1:53635-67701 GCF_002427225.1 Proteiniphilum sp. UBA5463
CAGCCCCTTTTTTAAAAAAGCAGGCGGCATCTTGTTAACATTCATATACACTTTTCGCAAAAAATAAAAGATATTTTTCTGAGATGATGAAAAGCTAAGAAGTAACCGCTTAAACACAATTTTTCCATCGCTTTTCAGTTATATAGTTGATGGGAAAACGAAGGTTTCTGTGTTTACTGTTTCTGTCAGCCTGCTGTCTACTACATATGCAGGCTCAGTGGAATGCTCCTTTCAGTCACTACTGGATGGCAAAAGGTTACTATAATCCTTCATTTGCGGGCGAGGGTAGCCAGATAAGAGCAACTGTACTGTACCGATATCAGTGGACAGGTATAAAAAACGCCCCGCAAAGAATGCTCATTACAGGCGATATGCCTTTCTTGTTCCATAACAGGCTGCATGCCGCCGGTGTGGTTGCATACTACGATGTTAGCGGGACATTTCGCAACTCACTGCTGGCAGCTCAGTACTGCCTCAGGCAGCCTGCAGGCAAGGGATTTCTAAACATAGGTTTACAGGCAGGGGTATACAACCTTGCCTTCGATCCGGGAAGCATCAGTATTACCGGCGATCACACCCAACAGGATATGAGGGGCACAGTGGAAGTTTATCGTGCCTCCGGAAAAGTGTTCGACCTAAATGCAGGTATCTCCTGGATAGGGGATAACAGCTTCGCAGGCATATCAGCCATGCACACCGGTCGTCCACGGTTTTCCGTTTTCAGCGACTCCATCACCGGCAATACTCCCATTGCCTCAAATACAGCTAGTATAACCGACGCATCCCCAGGCAACACTAACTACAATGACCTGCAACCCAATTCTAATGACTCTTTTGTTCCGCGCTCCTATATTTTTATTGCCGGATGCAATATAAGACTGTTTTATCCGTTAGAAATAAAACCTATAGTGTTGCTTGAAACCGAACCCGGCGATACACAGGTGCTGACAACAATTCGTCTGGAATATGATAAAAAATACTCCGGCGGAATCTCGTGGCGGAAAGGCGACGGGTATGCCATTTTTACAGGGGCCAACCTTGAAGATCTGGAGTTTGGTTATGCCTGCTCCTTTCATTCTAAGGGAATGGGAAAAGATAGCCGGGGCAGCCACGAATTGTATCTGCGGTACAACATCTCATCCTGCATTTTTAAGTCGGCCCGTCAGCCACATAAAAGCATCAGGCTTTTGTAGAGAAGTGATTTGGCGTAAAGCAAAATCGTTTACTACCCGAATGATACTTCAGATTTGTTGCATAAAAGTGATGTGATGTAAAGAACGTGAAAATAAGGTGAAAGCCAGGGTAGCACCGATTTGAGAAGAAACAAAAAGATCTATAAAGGAATTTATAATTGATTTTTAAAAAGATATTGCATGAGAAGATCCATCTTATTATTACTGCTGTTCACCACGGTCATTTCCTGTGGAAGGCGCTGGACCTGGAGCAGCACGGGGGGAGAGCTCACAGGCGTACCCGTGGGAAAGGTGTGGAATGAACCCACTCCCTACAACATGGTGCTGGTATCTCGCGGTGCATACAACATGGGCCCGGGTGAGATCGATTCGCTATGGGGGATCACCATTTCCACCAGGGGTGTTTCGGTAGATAACTTCTGGATGGACGAAACCGAAATCACCAATTCACAATACAAGCAGTTTGTTTATTGGGTGCGCGATTCCATTATACGTGAACGGCTGGCCGATCCGGCATGGGCGGGTGATGATTTCTACAAGATTAGCGAAGATGAATATGGAGACCCTGTCACACCCCACCTCAACTGGTCACTCCCCATTCCATGGACAAGAAATACTGAAGAGGAAGAAGCAGCCATAAACAGCATTTACAAAATACACCCCATCACCGGAAAACGAATGCTCGATGCCAGTCAGCTGAACTTCCGTTATGAGTGGTTCGATGAGGCAGAAGCGGCCAAGCGTGAGCATCGTCTGAATCCGGCTGAAAGGACACTCAACACCGATATTTCAATTAACCCTGATGAGGTGGTATTGATCTCGAAAGATACGGCATACATAGCACCCGACGGACGCATAGTGAATGAGACCATCACTCGTCCGCTGAGCAGCCTCTACGATTTTGTTCACACTCGCATCGTAAATATCTATCCCGACACCACCTGTTGGGTTAACGATTTTCCAAATGCCAAAAACGATTACTATATGCGCAACTACTTTGTCAGCCCTGCATATGCACACCATCCCGTGGTAGGAGTTTCATGGGAACAGGCAACCGCCTTTTGTGAGTGGCGTACTATGTTTTTGAGGAGAAGTATAAACCGGGAAGACATTAAGATTGAAAAATACCGTCTCCCCACCGAAGCAGAATGGGAGATGGCTGCAAGGAATGCCAATTCCGGGAACAGTTATCCTTGGGAAAGCGACGGCACAACAAGCGAAAGCGGCTGCTACCAGGCTAACTTCAAGCCAGGTGACGGAGCTTATGCTGCCGATAATCACCTTATACCGGCAAAGGTAAGAAGTTTTAGCCCAAACAATCTGGGTTTATATGATATGGCGGGAAATGTAGCCGAATGGACATCTACTGCTTATACTGGTTCAGGAAATGAACTGATGGGCGACCTGAATCCCGAATACAGCTACAATGCCACTACAGAAGACCCTTACATGATGAAACAAAAAGTGGTAAAGGGAGGCTCCTGGAAGGATATATCCACCTTTATCCGCTCCGATATGCGCGACAGTGAGTTCCAGAACCGCGGGCGCTCTTTTATAGGATTCCGTTGTGTCAGAACACAGGTGGGAGGAAGCAGATAAAACAGAACATCAACAAAAAAAAGATATGATCGCATACAAAAAATATAAAAACAGGCTAGAAAAGTTCCTTCAAGGTGAACAGGGAAAACGGTTCATCAATTTCGCCTACAGCTTTGGCGCAGCTATCGTTATACTGGGAGCGATGTTCAATCTGCTGCACTTCCCTTTCGGCAACGAGATTTTCTTTTTCGGTATGATCACCGAAGTGGTTGTCTTTATCCTTTCGGCATTCGACACCCCGGTACGCGACTACCGCTGGGAGCAGGTGTTCCCTGCCCTCTCTAATCATAAACCGGAAAAGTATCCCGGCCTTTCTTCACAAACAACAGGCCTTAACGATTCAACAACTGCACCATCACAAACTGGAGTATCAAATCCCCTTGGGTACACCACTAAAGCCAGTGTCCGTCAGAATAAAGATGATGGCAGCGGCATGACTCCCCGAGAACCTGTTTCACAACCTTTTACCCGGGATGCCGAAACAGAGATAACACAAAATCTATCCCTGCATGCCCGTGAGTACAGTAATCAGATAGAAAACCTCAACCGTACCCTGTCGGGGCTAAACTCCATCTATGAGATCCATTTAAGGAGCATCAGCGGGCAAATCGATACCATTGAGCAGATCAATAGAGGACTGGCCCGTATCAAAACAATGTACAACGATACTATACCCGATGGGTCTGTTATCAGTGAGGAGACAGAAAAAATGGCCGGCAGGCTCAAAGAACTGAACGAAGTATATGCCAGGATGCTGAATGCCATAACCCTAAACAGGAGCAATAACACTGCAAACAACAATCCATAATAACCAACTCCATGGCAGTAAACAGTCCCAATTCCCCTCGCCAGAAGATGATCAACCTGATGTACCTGGTTTTTATAGCCATGCTTGCCCTCAACGTCTCTGTTGAAGTACTTGACGGGTTTAAGCTGGTGGATAACAGCCTTAAAAACTCCTCTGCCACAATGCTAGAGCGGAACCAGCTTATTATGAACAAGTTGTCAGTTTACAATCAGCAAAACCCGGAAAAGGCGGGAGAGTGGTACCGGAAAGGAGTACAGGTGCGTACAATGAGCGACTCACTCACAAGCTATATCAATGAGCTAAAATACCGTATGGTAAGGAAGGCCGATGGAAAGAGAGCAGATATCAGTAATATCAAACACAAAGAAGATCAGGAAGCTGCATCAGTAGTGATGCTGTCCCCTGTTAACGGAGAAGGGAAAAAACTTAGGAGAGCCATCGACAGCTATCGTGAAACGATCGCACTTTTAGTTCCGGACCCCGGCTACAAAGCGATTATCAAAAAAAACCTCAGCACACAATACAAAACTGGGAACAAAAGCTGGGAGGCCTCCCTTTTTGAGCATATGCCCCTGACAGCGGCAATAACCATGTTAACGAAGATTGAGAATGACATCCGCTCATCTGAAGGGGAAGCCCTCACCAACATCCTTAATAGTGTGGATGTAGGTGATATTGGTGTAAATCGGCTAAACGCATATATAATTCCCGAGTCCGGCATAGTGATACGTGGCAGCGCCTACAACGCCAGAGTCATCCTTTCCGCTGAAGATTCTACCAGGCATCCGCGCGTTTTTGTGAACGGCAAGCTGCTGGATGATGCAGATAAAGGATTTGTTTCCATCCCGGCAAACAACGCCGGCACCTTTCCAGTGGAAGGATACCTGGAGATAACCGGTGGCAACGGTCACGTTATTCGCCGCAATTTTTCGGGAAGTTACACTGTGGTCGAACCGTCCGCCACCATTGCCCCTGCAATGATGAACGTTTTGTACGCAGGTATCGGCAACGAGATAGATATCTCCGTTCCTGGAATCGCACCTCAGGATGTAAGCGCTACAATGACCAACGGAACGCTTGCGCGGCGGGGGAACAGCTGGATTGCACATCCAGCGGCAGCAGGACAAAACACCGCCATCACCGTCTCCGCACGTACTGCTGGCGGAGAGCATCGCCGGGTGGCTACCCGGGAGTTCAGGGTACGCACTCTCCCCGACCCCTCCCCATATATCGAGCAGAGCGATGCCAAAGGGAATCTGATAATGTTTAAAGGAGGGAACCTGCCTAAAGCATCCCTGATGAAGGCCGATGGCATAAAAGCTGCTATAGACGATGGCATTCTTTCCGTACCCTTTCAGGTGAGAACCTTCCGTACTGTTTTTTTCGACTCCATGGGCAACGCCATACCCGAGGTCTCCAACGGAAGCCTATTTTCGGAAAGGCAGAAAGAGCAGATACGGCGTCTCTCACGCGGAAGCTACTTCTATATATCCGGTGTGAAAGCTACCGGCCCCGACGGTACCGAACGAGAGATAGCGGTAATGGAAGTGAGAGTACAATAAAAAAATGGAGAGTAAATAGAATGACTACAAAGCGTTAGAATAGAATCATATGAGAACAATAACCATTATACTGATCATGCTGCTGGTAGGGGGAATAGAAGCAATATACCCTCAGGAAACGGCAAGGGAGAGGATAGAGCGGAAACGGCAGAGTGAGTCACTGATACAGAGTTCCGCCACAAGTATCCGCATGGAACAGATGAACCGAGGGCAGGATAAAGAGATTGAAAATGCAAAATGGTCGCGTGTCATTTACCGCTATCTCGACCTCTCCCACGAAGCCAACGCACCGCTCTATTATACGGGAGCACATTCAGAAGGCAGAATAGACCTTTTCTCCATGATCTTCCGCCTGCTGCAAGCACAACGTATCCAGGCCTATGAATACCTCGATGGCCGTGAGGAGTTCACGGAGGAGTACCTGACCGATTTTTCGGAACTATTAAGACGGTTCGATATATATCACGATACAGTCAATGGTACAATTGTGGTAAACGATGCCGATGTGCCCTCCAAAGAGGTGCTGGGCTACTATCTGAAGGAGGCATACTACTTCGACAATACAACATCCACACTACGGGTGAAGCCCCTCGCCCTCTGCCCCATCCTTTTCCGGCATGAAGAAGTTGCATCCTCCGCTACCCGCTACCCCCTGTTCTGGATACCATACAGTGAACTTGAACCCTACACCCGCCGTATACCCGTGATGTCTTCAGCCTTCAATAATAGTATAAGCGGCACCATTGACGATTTTTTCAGAAAACGAAGCTACTATGGTGAGATTTACAAGACCATGAACCCCCGTAACCTGGCCATCTCGCAATACACTTCCACGCCAGAAGAGATGAAAGCCGAACAGGAAAGGATAGAAAAAGAGCTGATAGATTTTGAAAAACTCATCCGCAGTGAAGAAAAGGCTGTTACCCTGCCCCGCCAAACAAGCCGCCGCGGCAGCAAGCGTATCTCTGCCGGCACTCCAAGCTCCTCGGGAAACAAACACTCCATGCGCGGCCGCAGGTACTGACAAAATCCTTAAGTACATGCTACAAGTCCTGACCGTATCCATGAGACGGAATGACAGCTGCCTCATTAGTTTATTTTCATTTGATTTCAATACCCTGTAGTTTCCTGGAAAATTCCTTATATACAAGATTGGTTCAAGTGAGATACCATCATAAAGTCTCTTGTAATATCTTTGTAGGCAACAGATCAACAGAAAATCGACTGTCCAGTGCGATACCAATGTTCATTGAGGCGGATTTAATCAAATTTCCTGATCTTACTGAAAACGGAAACATTCTAAACCGGATAAAGATAAATATCTCAATATTAATAACTATTTTTGCTGGAATAGTAAATGTATCAGCATGAAACCTTATATTTTTCTAATTGTTATCAATTTTTTTGTTGTACTACATTTAAGTTCTGCTCCAAATGTTTTTGTAAATGACGAAGTGGAAAAGTTGATCGATAAATCAAAGGAGATACTTTTTACAAACCCCGAACAGTCTGTTCTGTATGCGGCAAAAGCAATTAAGCTTGGAGCATCGTACGAAAAAGAGGGGCAAAATAACGACCAAAAGGTTGAGGCGATGCTGGCTTATAGCCTGGCAGAGAAATTATTGGGGAATTTTGATTCAAGCATAAGAATGCTATATGATGCCCTGGAATCAGTTACACCATCCAATAGTACACTGCAGGGTAGAATATATGCACTTATGGGGGGACTCTATTGCAGTCTGACTGATTACAATAAGGCAATTGAATTCAACGACAAAGCTACTTCAATTTTTAAAACTACAGGTGACTCCGCCTCAATTGCATTGTGCTATAATAACCGTGGAATAATACACTACAACCTGGATGAATTTAATATTGCCGAGCAGTTTTTTTTACAAGCATTAAGCATTAACCGCTCGCTAAAGCTTATGAAAGAAGTTGCAGGGAATCTTAACAACCTGACTTTATATAAGGGTGATAATGAAAAGAAAATTGAATATATCAAAGAGGCTATCGTCATCAATAAAAATCTGAACGCTCAATGGTCGTTAGGAGAAAACTACAATAACCTGGGAAAGCAATATTTTTATGCTAATCAATACGATAATGCGTTAAAAGCATTGTCGAAAGCCTTTGAAATTGCCACATCAATTGGAGCAAAAGAACTTATTTGCGACAACTACGAATATTCCTCATGGGTGTATGCTGCCATGGGGGATTATAAAACAGCTTATCAATCGTTCGAAAAACTATACTTGTTAAGTAATGAACTGCAAAGTAGCAACAAACTGCGAAGTGTGGAGCAGGATATTTCAAACAAACGATATTTGAATCAAAAAAGAGCTGCGGAAAATAAAGAGCAAAACTATAAAATAGAATTACTTAAGCGCAATATTTTTATTTTGATAGTACTGATTATTTTGCTGGTAACAATAAGTTTATTTTTCTCAAAATGGTATAAACGAAAGAAATTCATTGAGTTGATGGAGGCACGTTATATGCTGGAGCAATCTAATCGTCAGCTTGCAGAATTGAAATTGAGACAACAGAAAACAGAACTGGAGAATGCTCAAAAATCTCTAAATAACACAAGAAAAGAACTTACAACATTTGCAGTCTTCCTCCAGAGCAAGAATGATCTTTTAGTAAAGTTACGCAATATGATCAGGCAAGGATACAAAATGACCGGCGATGAACTAAGCAATCATTTAAAAAGCCTCAATCTTTTCATTGCCCAATACCAAAGCATGGACAAAGAGAGAAACAATATTTTAATGAACGTAGAGGAGAAAAACATGGAGTTTCTGCAACGGTTAACAAAGCTTCATCCCGACCTAACACAAGGAGAAAAGGACCTGGCATTGTTGCTTTTTATAAATCTATCAACCAAAGAAATTGCATTACTTACCGGGAAAATACCAAAAACCATCAACATGAATCGTTATCGTTTAAGAAAATCTCTTAACTTATCTTCAAGTGACAATATAACCGAATACCTTCAAAACTTGTAAAGTTGCTTTTTGATTATTTCATATTACCAGTTGTAGACATCTGTATTCTCTCATTACACTATATTACAGCCATATATCTTCACTTGATGTAGACAAGTTAATTGGTCTACAAGTCTGGTCTGTAGTTAATTTGTAGTGTTTGATTATTTGCCGACGGTTTTCATCTTTGTTAATTTTACTCAGTGTAAATTTTATATATTTCTAAAAAATTAATTTATATGGGTAAAAAATACTGTTTTTGGAGTTGGACTATGCAGATTATTTTCTTCATACTGTTTATTACTCCTTTTAGTGGAATGGCGCAGAATATTCAACTAAGCGGCTCTGTTTTTGACACAAACAATGAGCCTGTAGTTGCGGCCAGTGTTATAGAAAAAGGAACTGCAAAGGGAGTGGTTACGGATTTTGACGGTAATTTCAGTCTAAATGTTTCGCCAAATGCTACTATTGTAATTTCTTATGTTGGATACATCACTCAAGAAATTAAACTGAATGGAAGAGAAACACTGTATATTATCCTGGAAGAAGATGTTGAGATGTTGGAAGAATTGGTTGTTGTGGGTTATGGATCACTAAAAAAGAGTGATATGACCGGAGCAATTTCATCTGTTAATGTTGAAGAACTTTCAAAACGCACCACGACCAATCCTGCAGAAGCTTTACAAGGAAAAATTGCAGGTGTCAACATTATGAAGTCCGGTGGAAATGCAGGTGCAGGTGTGGAAGTGAAAATACGTGGTGTAAAAACTTTTGGGAACAACCAGCCTTTATATATTATTGACGGGTTTCCCGGTGATATTGAGAATGTTAATCCCCAGGATATTGAGTCGATGGAAGTTTTAAAAGATGGTGCTGCTGCAGCAATTTATGGATCGGTTGCGGCCAATGGTGTAATTATTATAACTACCAAGAATGGTAAAAAAGGGGAAACAAAAATTGATTTCAGCACATATGTAAGTATGGTTGATATCTCAAAACAACTAAAGTTGCTGAATGCTGAGGAATATAAATCCAAACACAAAGAGATGTATGAAAACTGGAACAACCATGTTGAAAATCACCAGGATATTTATGATCCCCAGGGCAATGGATCTTGGAGAAACAGATTGGCAAACCTTCCTGATTATGTGACTAAAAATACAGGAATTGACACAGACTGGCAAGATGCTGTATTGCGCACAGGTTTATCACAAAACTACATGCTGAGCGTTAGAGGTGGGGGAGATGGGTCCTTATATTCAATTTCATACAACCGTGCCAATGATAAGGGGATTTTCCTGGGTAACAAATTCCGTCAAGATAATGCACGTATGAAAATAGAAGCCAAAAAGAACATATTTGATATTGATGCTAATCTTTCTTTTAAATTTACAGATAGCAAACAGCCTGAATATCAGATAAAGGAGATGTATATGATATCACCATTGGTACCAGTTTATAACGAAAATGAAGAATATGGATTTGGCCTTACTAATTTTGATGGATTGCCTAACAACAGGAATATAGTTGCTGACCAGCATTACGAAAAGTCGACAAGTAAACAGTATTATACATCGGGTAATGTGTCTGTCGGGGTTAATTTCACCAATTGGCTCAGTTTTAAAACGGCCTATTCGTATCGTGGTGTAAACGAACGTCAAACGTATCATACTCCCCCTTATATTGCTGATGAAAAATCGAAACGTGATTATACTTTCTATAACGAAACAACTGCTTATTGGGAAGAGAATGTCTGGGATAATGTATTGAATTTCAATAAAGAGTTCAAAGCGCATAGTATTAATGCTATGGCAGGTACATCGATGACTGCACGCAAATATACTTGGAACACAGTAGCTGCAGAAGGTAAAACAACACTATACAAAGTAGAAAATGGCAGCCTGGTCGTTAATGAAATACCAGGCGGATTTCTAGATCCCAATTTTTCAACAATAGGTGCAGGAACAGGAGGGACCTATAGTGGTGATGGATCGAAGTGGGAATACAATCGTGCTTCATTTTTCAGCCGATTGAATTATAACTATGACAACCGTTATTTATTGCAAGCAACTGTCAGGCGTGACGGGTCTTCAAAGTTCGGAGCTGACAGCCGCTGGGGCTATTTCCCATCTGTTGCCCTGGGTTGGAGGATAACCGAAGAGTCTTTTTTCCCTAAGAACGAAATCATTGACAATTTAAAATTAAGAGCCAGCTGGGGGCGACTTGGTAATGAAAATGCTTTGGGCTATTATGATTTTCAGGCTTTAATCAGCACATATAACACTATGTATCAGGGATATGTAAAAGGCAACGGTGATAACGCCTGGGCAGGGAGCATTGCGCGCGGGCTGGAAAACCGTTCGCTGAAATGGGAGACCACCGATACAAAAAATATTGGACTGGATTATGGTTTACTAAATAACAGGCTGTCAGGTTCTTTAAATTATTACTACAATCAGACAGAAGATTTGTTAATCATCAAAGCACTCCCGCCATCGGCAGGATTGACAAACCCTATACTCAATGTTGGCAAAATGCGTAATATGGGGGTAGAATTTGAAGCTAACTGGAGAGAACAAAAAGGGGAGTTCAACTATAACATAGGGTTGAACTTCAGCACGACGAACAATAAAGTTATTTCATTGGCAGACGAAGGTCAAGTGCTCTATGGGGAAGGATTGAAATATGGTACCGAGCACTTCCCTACTCAGACACGGGAAGGTAAACCAATCGGCGCTTTTTATCTCTACAAAACCGATGGTCTTTTCCAAAGTGATGCTGAGGCACGTTCTTATGTAAATGCAGACGGCGAAAAGTACCAGCCATATGCTGATGCAGGCGATATAAAATTTGTAGATACAAATGAAGATGGCACAATTAATGATGATGATAAAATATATTGCGGTTCGGGAATTCCTACCTTTGAAGTAAACCTAAATCTTTCTCTTGATTACAATAGATTCGATCTTTCGGCAGTACTTGGAAGCGCCTGGGGACATAAAATCTATAACGGCAACAAATATTTCTATGAAGGGATGAACTCAGGATCAAACTTTTTATCTTCTTCCCTTCAGTCCTGGAGGCCTGACAATACTAATACTGATGTGCCCCGTGCTATCTATAACGACCCGAACGGCAACCTAAAAGAATCGGACAGATTTATAGAAAAAGGTGATTTTATCCGTCTCCGCCTGTTGCAATTGGGATATTCTTTTCCAAAGAAAACTGTAAATTATTTACATCTTAGCAACTTGCGTTTTTTTGTAAGTGGTGAAAATATATTTACTATTACAGGTTATAAAGGGATTGATCCTGAATTCTCACGCTCAAGCGTTTTAAATGCAGGGATCGATAAATTAATTTTCCCTTTTACCCGCCAATTTTCAGTTGGTGCTCAACTTTCATTCTAAATAAAAAAACATAATATGAAGAAATATATTTATATATCCGCACTCATACTCATGTCGCACATGCTAAGCTCATGTGAAGACTTTTTAACGGTAGAGTCTCCCGATCAATTAACTTCAAGTAGCTTCTGGAGAGGTGAAGATGATGCAGAAGCCGGTATAGCAGCAGCTTATTCTCAACTGGAATATTACATCGATGTATGGGAGTTTGCCGAGGTAAAATGGCCGGTTGAAGCCTATCGCGAAGATATAATTCTTATGGGTAATGACGCACGAAACTATCCTAACTGGGTAGATCTTTATAATTTCACCAACACAAACGGTAATTCACAGGTTAGTAGCTATTGGTGGAATAATTATAAGGGTATAAGCTTTTCAAATCAGGTAATTGAAAAAGTATCACTTATCCCTGATGATAAAATAAATACAGGTGTTCGAGAACAGATAGTGAACGAAGCACACTTCTTGCGGGCTTACTATCATCTGAAACTAATCCTTAACTGGAAAGAGATAATTATTCGTGACAAGTATATTACCAATCAGGAAGATTTAAATAAAGGACTTTCATCACGTTCAGACGCATGGGATTTTATTATATCAGACTTGAAAAAAGCCACTGCCCTTCCGGCCTCTTACAATGCCGATAATCTGGGACGGGCAACCAGGGGTGCTGCCTATGCTTACCTGGGATTTGCCTACCTTACACGTGCATATGAAGAGGAGAGCAATAAAACTGACTTTTTGAAAGAAGCACTTAATGCATTTAACAAAGTGGAGGGTTATGAACTTGAGAAAAATTTCTCAAGTATGTTTGATGGGAGTAATAAAAACTGCAAAGAGTCTGTTTTCGAGCTGCAAACATCAATGAGTACCGCAAATGGAGCTAGCTACCGCACTCAGTTACATCGCTGGATAGGTGTTGAAGAGCTATGGGGATGGGACGAAATACTTCCCTCCAATAAACTTATGGAAACCTACTTTAAGGAGGGGGAGATTGCAACAACCGGTCGCTATGATTCGCGTTTATATGAAACAATTTTCTTTCAATGTGACTATTACAATGATGGAACCGGTCGTGTCTATGGCTATAACTACGACGACTGGTTCAGCGATAGCGATGGAAATGCATATAACCGCCCGGCTTTCAGAAAATTCATGCCTGTTGATATGGACGCTCTTTCAAAAAGCAGATGTGCAATCAACATTCCTCTCATGCGCTATTCCAACGTACTGCTTATGAAAGCTGAAGTATTGAATGAACAGGGAAAACCCACAGAAGCCATTCCCTTGATCAATCAGGTTAGAAGTGTTCACGGCGATATGCCTGGAATGTCGGGCACATCGCAGGAAGATGTACGCAATCAGATAGAACATGAACGAATTGTTGAATTCCCACTGGAGAACTGGCGATGGTATGATCTGCGCCGATGGGGTAAATTAAAAGAAGCAATGACAGCAGTTGGGAGAACGTTCGATACAGAGAAAAACTCATTCTACCCTGTTCCTCTCACAGAGATAAATGCCAACGATCAAATCGACTAACAACTGAACTTTCGTATGAAACAGATGAGTCTCCTCCGATAAGTCTTTTTTCTTGAAAATTTCACAAGATGAACATTGATTTTCAATAAGTTGCAAACCAATAAAATTGGGTTTTGAGGTTTTCGGAGAGAACTCAACAGATATATCTCTAAACAAATAGAGATCTAATGTTTAGCTAATTGCCTTTTAATTAATGGATGCGAAAGTTAAACTAATTACGATTAATTTAAATAGATAGGTCAAGGCGGCATAAATTTTAATAAGTGCCGCCTTGTATATAATCTGAATTATTTGTCAATTCTAAAGCGAAACAACTATGTTTTTAATTATTACACTGATGCTCTCTGGCATTCTCTTTGGGTATATGTTTAGGAAGAAGAGGATAACATGCACAAGCAGAGTGATAACAGTCTTTATATGGATATTGCTCTTTCTGCTTGGAATAGACGTAGGGAGCGACCAGGCTATAATGAACGGGCTTCACACTATTGGGCTGGAAGCACTCGTAATTACTATTGGTGCTGTTTTGGGCAGCGTTGTGGGAGCTCGCTATTTATGGAAATGGATTAATAGGGACACAAAAGGGGAGGCTCATCAATGAAAGGGAGCTTAGTAATAGTGGCTTTCTTTATCTTAGGCACTCTTACAGGGGTGTTCAAACTTATTCCTTACGATTTTGCCCAGAGCAAACTGAGTTATTATGCTCTGGCAGCACTTATGTTTTTTGTTGGCTTTAGTATAGGTAATGATTCCAAAACATTAAAAAGCTTTCGTTCGCTAAATCCCCGTCTGGTGATGTTACCGGTAACTACTATCCTGGGCACTCTAACAGGCAGCGCATTAACAAGTCTTATGCTGCCACATCGTACTCTAACAGATTGTTTAGCTGTTGGGGCAGGATTCGGCTATTATTCGTTATCAAGTATCTTCATAACCGAGTATAAAGGTGCTGAGTTGGGAACAAT
>NZ_DIQL01000035.1:0-14130 GCF_002427225.1 Proteiniphilum sp. UBA5463
AACCTATCTCCCAACACAACACGACCCGTATGGATAACGATAGATGTTCCCGCAGATGCGGAGCCCGGTATTTACACATCTACGCTACAGGTTTTTGCCGGAGGAAAAAAGAGAGATAAAATCTCATTCCAGCTTGAAGTGCTTCCTCAGACCCTGCCTCCAGGGACAGAATGGACTTTCCATTTGGACCTGTGGCAGAATCCCTATGCGGTGGCCCGTGTTGCAGGCGTGGAGCCTTGGTCTCAAGGACACTGGGATGCTCTTCGGCCTGTAATGAAGATGCTGGCCGATGCGGGTCAGAAAGTTATTACTGCTACGTTGAACAAACGACCATGGAACGGACAAACCGAGGATGCGTTCGACAGCATGATTGGCTGGACAAAAAAACCGGACGGCTCATGGGCATTCGATTATACCTTTTTCGACAATTGGGTTCAATTCATGATGGACCTGGGTATAAAAAAGCAAATCAATTGCTATACCATGGTCCCGTGGGGAAATACATTCTACTACTTCGATGAAAGTGAAGGGAAAGAGATGAAAATTACTGCTGCACCGGGAACGAAAGAGTACGCTGGTTTGTGGAAACCTTTTTTGGCAGACTTTGTGGAACACCTCGATCAAAAAGGGTGGCGCGAAATTACCCGTATTGCCATGGACGAACGTAATCCTGTAGAAATGAAAGCGATGCTGAAGTTGCTGGAAGAGGCAGCACCCGGAATGGGGGTGGCATTGGCCGACAACCACAAAAGCTACAAAGAATATCCCGACCAGTTGACCGATTTGTGTGTAGCACACGGAGCGGAGGTTGATCTGGAAGACCGTATATACCGGGCAGAGAAGGGTTATGTCACTACCTGGTATGTCTGTTGTTCAGATGTATTCCCAAATGTGTTCACCTTCTCCGATCCCGCAGAAGGAGCTTTTATCGGCTGGTACACCATGGCTGCCGGTTTCGATGGATTCCTGCGCTGGGCATATAACAGCTGGGTAAAAGAGCCGCTTATCGACTCGCGTTTTCGAACCTGGCCCGCCGGAGATACTTATGTGGTTTATCCCGATGGACGCAGCTCCATCCGTTTTGAACGGCTTCGTGAAGGTATTCAGGATGCTGAGAAAATTCGTATCCTGCGGAAAAACCTGCAGAACGAGCCTGAGAAGTTAAAACAACTGGAAGAAATGTTAAGGCGTTTTAATATCATAGAAAGGCCGGAAGATCTGAACAACCTTATGAGGGATGGCAAGGAGCTTTTGGAAAATTTATCACGGTAATAGACATAAGAGACAGTTGAGCCACTCTCATCCAGAGGGTGGCTCAACTTTATATATTGGCTACAACCACTTTTTCTTCTTAAAATAGTAGAGGATAAAAAGTGAGGAGAGAATCATCAGCAGAAGGGCAACCGGATAACCCCATTTTTTATCTAGCTCGGGCATAATGTCGAAGTTCATCCCGTAGATACTTGCTATAAGGGTAGGCGGCATGAAAATTACAGAGACAATGGTGAAAATTTTTATGATCTTGTTCTGCTCAATATTTACATATCCAAGGAAAGTATCTTGTAGATAGTCGAGGCGATCGAAGCTGAATTTGATGTGCTCCACCAGCGAGTTGATGTCTTTGATGATTATAGTGAGCTTGGGTTGGAGCTCTGCGGAAATAAATTCGCTACGCAACATACTTGAAACGGTGCGTTGCTTGTCGATGATGTTCTCACGAAGCAGCATGGTTTTTTCCTGCAGGTTCTTAATCTCTGAAAGCAGCTCTTCATCGGCCTCCTTTAGCGATAGAGAGTTACTTAGCTGCGTAATCTTTTGTGTCATATTCTCTATCATGTCGGCATCGAACTCCACTCGGGTCTCCAGGAGTGCAACCAGCACGTGGGCACCAGTAGGATAGTTTTTGGGATTGGCCGATATCTTTTTTACCGTTTCATGAAACGAAATCAACTCTTCAGAACGAACGGTGACAAGAATATTGTTTTTAAGAATAAAGGAGACCGGATCGGTTTCGAAATTCGACAACAAAAAGTTGGAGTTCACAATCAGCGTGTCGTTTGTTTCAATATAGCGTGACGACATCTCAATCTCGATCATCTCCTCCTCTTCCTGGATATATATTTTGAGGAAATCTTCGAGTTCGTTCTCTATCTCTTCGTCCACGTCGTTAAGATCTATCCATAAAAAGTTCTGGATAGGGTTTGATTTCAAGAATTCAAGGCTGCGGCTTAATCTCACGATGCCGTCTTTATGATAAAACAATTTTACTTCCGCCATGATGTCTTTTTTTTAATCGTGAATCGAATAATTTATTTCTTCTCTGTTCGAGGTAGCCCGGCCAAAGGCTCAAGCAGATTGGTTAGTTGCTCGAATTGTTCAATGGACAGTTGTTCGGGGCGCTTTGTAAGCATTGGGTCTGATGGCAATGTACTCTCTTCTGTTAGTAGTGGCCTAATGGAGTTACGAAGCATCTTCCGTCGCTGGTTAAAGCTTGTCTTTACTACTGTTTTGAATAATTTTTCATTGCAGTTGAGCTGTTGTCGCTTGTTTCGTGTAAGCCTTACAACCGCCGATTTGACCTTTGGCGGAGGAATAAACGATTGCTCGCCTACCGTGAATAGGTACTCAATATCGTACCATGTCTGAAGCAAAACACTCAAAATGCCGTATGTCTTGCTTCCGGGCGATGCGATCATGCGTTCTGCAACCTCCTTTTGTATCATACCTGAGCAACAGGGAATGAAATCTTTGTTGTCAAGCACTTTGAAAAATATTTGCGATGAGATATTGTAAGGGTAATTGCCGATAATGCAGAAGCTCCCATCGTAGTATTCGTTGAAATTCATCCGGAGGAAATCCTGCTGTAGAATTTTTCCATGCAGCTCCGGGAAATGCTCGTTCAGATATGCAATGGATTCACGGTCTATCTCTGCCACGGTGAGGTCCCTATTGTTTTGAAGCAGAAACCGTGTGAGCATACCTGTACCGGGACCCACCTCCAAAACAGGAAGAGATGGGAAGTCATCGAGTGTTGCCGCAATGCGGCAAGCTATCTCCTCATCTTTGAGAAAATGCTGCCCCAGGTTTTTTTTTGCTCTTACCGGAAACATTGCAATATGACGATTATTCCTTATCTTTACGGCCGCAAAGTTAACATTTTATTGTGTAAAATCAGACAAACGTATTCTTAAAAAAGAGGATACAATTATAGATGTTACGTGTTTGGGTATCTCTTTATTAAAAGAAGGTACCCGGTTGTATAAGATAATAATCGTTTTATCGGTGAAAATAAATTCAGAATCTGTAAAGAGTTTACTTAAGACTGTAATCTCTTTGCTGCTCGGCCTTGTAATAATCTGGGCAATGTATCGGAATACCGATATGGGGGAACTGTGGCAGATAGTTAAATCAGCTAATCTGGGAATTATTGGTTTATCACTTATTTTCGGGCTTATAGGGAATACCCTCAGAGGGTTGAGATGGGAGCTGTTTTTAAACTCGCTGGGGTATCATCCGCCAAGATCCAGTGTTATTTATGCTACGCTTGGAAATTATGCAGTGAACTTTGTATTACCGCGTGCCGGTGATATATGGCGATGTGGTGTGGTAAGCAAATATGATAAGATTCCCTTCACCAAAACACTGGAGACTTTTTTAGTGGATAAGATGGTTGATGTGATTTCGGGATTGACTGTTGTGTTTATCAGTGTGGTGCTGTATATCGACTTTTTTGTCTCCTATTTCAATGACAACCCTCAGTTTGAAGAAAGTATGAGGCATATAATCACTTCTGAATGGATTTATGTTGTTTTGGTGATAATCTTGTTGATTGTCATATTGTTTGGTACGGCCTTCAGGAAGTCACCCATAATGATGAAGGTGAAAAATTTTATTGATACACTCAAATATGACTGGTTGCTGATATCGCGGATGAAGGAGAAAAGGCGTATAATAATTTACACAATCCTTCTATGGTTATGTTTTTATTTGTATTTTTACATTTGCTTTTTTGCGTTCGATTTTACAAGGGGACTGGGCCCTTTGGCCGGGCTGATTGTGTTCGCGATGACAAATATCGGTATTTCCGTACCAATTCAGGGCGGAATAGGGCCATGGCACTTCATGGTTATATCTTCGCTTTTAATATTAGGAGTTGCCGAAAATGAGGCACTTGCATTTGCAGGAGCAGTATTTACAATTCAGTCGGTATGGCAGATACTTTACGGGCTCGTAGGAGTGTTTGCATTACCATATGTAAAAAGAGAACACAAGGAAATTGAAACCCAAATGACCAATCTAAAAAAATAAAAATATGACAACATCAGAAATTCTAAGTTTAAAACCGCATAGTGTTTGGAAGCATTTTTATTCACTTACCCGAATACCAAGGCCAACAGGCAGAATGAAAGAGGTAACACAGTTTATAAAAGATTTCGGTAACTCTTTGAACCTGGAAACAAAACAGGATAAAGTTGGCAATGTAGTAATAAAAAAGCCTGCATCAAAGGGATATGAAAGTGCCGAAACAGTAATATTACAGTCTCATCTTGATATGGTTCCTCAGAAAAACTCTGATATAGAACATGATTTTACATCAGATCCTATTGAGGCATATATCGATGGAGAATGGGTAAAAGCACGCTCTACCACATTGGGTGCCGACAATGGTGTTGGATGTGCAATGATTATGTCAGTGCTTGAGGACCAGACAATATGTCATCCGGCTATAGAAGCCCTTTTTACAGTTGATGAAGAGGTGGGTATGGATGGGGCTAACGGCCTGAAAAAAGGATTTCTGAAAGGTTCCGTGATGCTCAACCTTGATACAGAGGAGGAGGGTGAACTTTGCATAGGCTGTGCTGGTGGAAGGGATGTGAATGTCTCTTTCAGGTTTCAGCCCGACACATCAGTTGAGAAAGGCGATGTGGCTTATAAAGTAAGCCTTAAGGGTTTAAAAGGAGGGCATTCTGGTGTGCAGATACATATTGGACGAGCCAATGCCAACAAACTGATGAACCGTTTTCTAAAAGATGTGGTGAGTAATTATGAAGCGCGGATTGCTAGCATACATGGTGGCTCGCTGCGAAACGCCATACCAAGGGAGTCGTTTGTAGTGCTGACTATCCCCGGGCAGCTGGCTGAAGATCTCGAAGATCTTGTTGCTGAATATGAAGTGTTGTTCCGGGAAGATTTTGCCGGTATTGAAGAGGGTATCTCATTCAAGGCCGAAAAAACGGAAATCCCTGCTACGCTGATTCCTGAAGAAGTTCAGGACGACCTTATAAATGCTGTTGAGGGTTGTCCCAATGGTGTAATAAGCTATCTGGCCGATTTCCCAGGAGTGGTGGAGAGTTCGTTGAACCTTGCGTTGGTTGAATCTGCGGAAGATAAAATTGAGGTTAAACTGCTGGTGAGAAGTTCTTCCGAAAGCCGTAAGGATTGGGTCTGCTCGTCGGTCGAGAGCCTATTCAGCCTGGCTGGGGCAAAAGTGGAATTCGATGGCGATTACCCGGGCTGGCAGCCTAATGCCAACTCTGATCTGCTGAATACGATGGAGAAGATTTATTATGAAAAGTACGAAAAAAGGCCAAAGGTGGTTGTTATTCATGCAGGACTTGAGTGTGGTATTATACAATCGAAGGTAGAGCAAAAACTTGATATTGTTTCTTTCGGGCCCACCATTTACGGAGCACATTCTCCTGCCGAGGCAATAGAGATAGATACAGTAGGCAAATCATATGATTATCTTGTTTCTATTTTAGAAAAATTGAAATAAGGTTTAATGCTAATTCACTGCTCCTTTTGCTGTCCCTCTTTTTTGTTTTGAAGAGAAAGCAAAAGATAATAAGAGGTGAATTTTCCAAAAGTATTGACCGATGAGATATTATTACATACTGTTTCTGCTTCTTTTCTCTTTTTCATCTTTTGGCGGGATACTTTCCGGTCCCCAGTTTTATAAGTTTCGAATTTACCTTAAAGATAAAGGGAAAATAGAGTTCTCTGCTGATGATCCTTTGAAGTTCCTTTCTGAAAGGGCAGTTGAAAGGAAGAAAAAAGAGAATGTAAAGATCGATGAAACCGATTTTCCAATCTCCCGTGAATATTTTTCATTGATGGAAAAAGCGGGCGGGGAGGTTGTTTCATACAGCAAATGGTTTAGAACGCTAATTGTACAAACAGATGACAGTGCCAGAATTAATGATATAAGCTCACTCCCGTTTGTCGATTCCGTGAAATATGTCTGGAGGGGAACCTGTAATAATTATAAACTTAATGCTGCCCGCCCCCGTTTAAAGGAGGTTCACTGCGAGGAGGAGAAGTCATCTGATTCATTTCTCGGGCTGACTGAACCTCAGTTCACCCTGCATAATGCTCAAACACTTGCTTGTGCAGGATTCAGGGGAAAGGGTATAATGGTTGGCGTTATTGATGCAGGATTTACCAATTTCGATGTAATCCCATGTTTTGAGACAGTTAATTTGAATGGATTTATGAGCTTTGTGCCGGGAGGCGACATATTTTCATCAAGCGATCATGGCACTAAGGTGGTTTCAGCTATGGCACTTAATAAGCCTGGAGTGATGATGGGATCGGCGCCAGATGCTTCATACTGGCTTCTGTGCTCTGAAGATGTCTCCAGTGAATTTCCCGTGGAGGAGGATTATTGGGTGCGTGCCATTGAGTTTGCAGACAGCCTGGGGTTGGATGTTATCAATACATCACTGGGCTATTATCAGTTCGATGATAGCGGGTTGGACTATACACATGCTGATCTTACGGGGGGCGTTTCTTTGATGTCTCAGGCAGCCGCAATGGCTTTCGATAAGGGGATGGTTCTTGTGGTAAGTGCGGGGAACGAAGGTAACAAGCCCTGGCAAAAATCCACACCCCCTGGAGATGCAAGAAATGTACTTGCAGTGGGAGCCGTGGGGACAGATAGCATTATTGCTTCGTTCAGTTCGCGCGGGTTCATGGAGGATGGGCGCATAAAACCTGACCTTGTCTCTGTGGGAAAAGGTACTGTTACTGTGGGACATGATGGTTCTTTCGGAAGGACTAATGGAACATCTCTCTCTTCTCCTTTTCTGGCTGGGCTGATAGCTTCGCTGTGGTCGGTAAACCCTGAATTGCACCGTACCGAACTGATAGATATTGTTAAAAAATCTTCAGACAGATATCTTTCTCCCGATTCTGTTTACGGACAGGGAATTCCGGATTTCAGGAAAGGGATGTCAGAGGTGTTGAAGACTTTGGAAATGCAACCAGGAAAGGTAGAAAAAAATGGATGGAGCATTCAACCTGACAGTACGGGGAACTATTGGGTTACACTTCTTGATCCAGCCTTTTCTTTAGACGACTATTCCTTTCGGTTGCTGGATGAATCTGGAAAATTTATTTCCGGATATTCTTTCAATGAGAGTAATACTGCTTTTGTTCCACTCTCAAAAGATATAAGAGATAATAATCGGGCTCTCTATTTTGTTGTTGATGAGCCGTTTGCGAAACGTACATATAAAATAAAGCTTCAGCTATGATAGAATCTTCTTTCTCGTTATCTGAACTCAATCGCCGGGTAAAGTATGCTATTAGAAATCAACTGCCGGATAGCTATTGGGTAAGGGCAGAGACTAGCGATGTGCGCCGTAACCAAAACGGGCACTGCTATCTGGAGTTTGTGGAAAAAGATGCAACAACGCAATCTATCATAGCAAAAGCACGAGGAGTGATCTGGTCGAATGTGTTCCAGATGTTGTCACTATATTTTGAAAAAGAAACGGGTCAGCAGTTCACATCGGGGCTGAATGTACTGGCAAGGGTGTCGGTTGAGTTTCACGAACTTTACGGATACTCACTGTCGGTTGTTGATATTGACCCTTCGTTCACAGTGGGGGAGATAGCACGTAACCGGCGGCTTGTACTTAATAAACTAAAAGAGGAGGGGGTTTTAACTCTTAACAAGGAGCTAACGATGGCTGAACTTTCAAACCGGATAGCTGTAATCTCTTCACCTACTGCTGCCGGTTACGAAGATTTCAGGGACCAACTCTTGAAAAATCAGGGAGGATTTGCGTTTTACACTAAACTGTTTCCTGCAATCATGCAGGGAGAGAGGAGTGAGGCTTCTATTATTGCTGCTCTGGAGAGAGTGTTTAAGTACAGAAATCTGTTCGATGCCGTCGCAATAATAAGGGGTGGTGGAGCTGCCTCCGATCTGAGTTGTTTCGACTCTTATCTGTTGGCTACAAACGTTGCCCAGTTCCCTCTTCCTGTAGTAAGTGGTATAGGACACGAAAGAGATGTCACAGTGCTTGATGTTGTTGCTCATACTCGTGCAAAAACACCTACTGCCGTTGCCGAGTTTTTCATTGGACACCTTTCAAAAACGGCAACACATCTTATTGATATGGAAAAAAGGATGATAACCGTCAGCGAATCGGTGATGGTAAAAGAGAGATCAGACCTGTTCTCGCTTTCTAAAGATGTGGTACATAAATCAGTCCTTATGTTGCAAAAAGAAGTTTCAAGAGTGATGCAGATGTCGGCAACGATGAAGCATTCTCTTCGGCAATTGCTGCAGGCCCAGTATCATTTTGTTGATACAAGGGAGCATTTTGTCCGGGCTGTGTCTCCGGAAAATGTGCTTAAACGGGGATATACACTTACCGTGAAGAATGGGAAAATTGTTACATCTATGCGTGATATTGCTGTAGACGATATAATTGAAACCCGTTTTAAAGATGGATTTTCTACATCGTTAGTCTCCAAATTGGAGGTGTACAATGAAAATGTAAAGCGAAACCGTTTATAGAAATAGTAATTTCAGTAATAGTTCGGTAAATAGATACTCAACGCTGCATAAATAATTGACTATGAGCGACATGCATTGAGCTTATGTCTTCAGTAAATCAACTGATAACGGTAGTCCGCAACAAGAGGTACCGAAGTGTTGTTAAGAAAAACATAAATAGTTAAATGGAGAAATTGACTTATACTCAGGCCAAAAAAGAACTCGAGACAATTGTCTTGGCCATTGAATCGGGAGAGTTGGATGTGGATGCCCTCACCGATAAGGTGAAAAGGGCGTCGGAACTGATTGCTTTTTGTAAGGAAAAGCTGACCAGGACAGATAAGGAACTGCAAAAAATATTGGATGATATCGAATGACCCCTGAAAAGAAGTATAGTGTGATCATTGTAGCCGGCGGAAAGGGGATTCGTGCCGGTGGAGAGCTGCCTAAACAGTTCATTTTGATAGGAGGAAAACCGGTTTTGATGCATTCCATACAGGCTTTTCATGATTACAGCGACAAGATGCGTATTGTGGTTGTTCTTCCAGATGGATTCCAAGCTCTATGGAAAGAGCTTTGTAACAAGTATCAGTTTATAGTGCCTCATATCTTAACCACTGGTGGGGATACAAGGTTTCACTCAGTAAAAAAAGGATTAAAATTTATTTCGGAGGATGAGACTGTAGGTGTGCATGATGCAGCCCGCCCTTTTATAACGCCTGGACTAATCAGACGTTGTTTCGATGCGTCCTGCCGATACAGTTGCGGGGTTGTTCCCGTAGTGGATGAGGTGAACAGTGTTCGTGTACTTTCAGAAAAAGGAAGCCGTATCTTCGACCGGAAGCTGCTCAAAATAGTGCAAACTCCTCAGGTGTTCCCGGCACAAGTGTTGAAAAAAGCATACGAAACTAGTTTTGACCCAGCCTTTACCGACGATGCATCCGTAGCCGAAAAATATGGACTGAAAATTATGCTGACTGATGGGGAAGAGTCCAATATAAAAATTACCACTCCTTTCGATATAGTGATAGCTGAGCATTATCTAAATTATTTGGCAAAACGATAGCATTAATGCTTTTTCTTCAGAAATCCGTATAAAATGAGCGTTTTTTTAAAATTGTCTTTCCATTTTGTCAAAAACTCATAGAAATTTATTACTTTTGACGATATAATGTAGATTAAATTTACTATGGAAAAAATTGACAAGCTAGACAGACAAATACTGGAGATTATTTCACAAAACGCCCGAATTCCATTCAGAGATGTAGCTGAACAATGCGGGGTCTCGCGTGCAGCAATACATCAGCGGGTTCAGCGAATGATAGAAAACGGCGTCATCACCGGGTCGGGATATCATGTAAACCCTAAAGTGCTTGGATATGCATCGAGTGCATATATCGGGGTGAAACTGGAAAAAGGCTCTATGTACAAAAATGTTATCCCCGAGTTTGACAAGATTCCCGAGGTTACGGAGTGTCATTTCACCACGGGGCCATATACCCTGCTTGTAAAGCTCTATGCCCGCGATAACGAACATCTGATGGATTTACTGAATAACCGTATTCAGGAGATTCCCGGCGTGGTGGCAACAGAGACCATGATTTCGTTGAGCCAGGGTGTAAAACGCGAGATCCCTATTATGAAGGGAAGTGCAAAAGAGTAGGAGATTTTTGTATCGGTTATCATGCAAAACAATTTAATCGGAGAACCGGTATGAAGTATGCCTGCTGCCATGTATGCTATGTTGAACTGAAAAATATTCAATAATAATAACAGTATGGAAAAAAGTTCGACAAAACATGTTTTTCATTAATTATATGCTGAATATTTTTCTCCGAAGCCAGATAGCCTTTACCGCTGATTGTCTGGTGTCTAAATAAATACTTACCGAAGTATTGTAGTAGCAGAAGTATCCGTAAAAGAAAAAAAGACGAAAGCCTGAAACTTCCGTCTTTATTATGTAAGTCGGGATGAGGTGACTCGAACACCCGACCTCCACGTCCCGAACGTGGCGCGCTAGCCAACTGTGCTACATCCCGATGATTTTTATCTATCTTCATAGACGCCGCAAAGGTAAATAATTTTTCCCTATATTATGAGAAAAACAATAAAAAATGATCTTTGATGGCACATTGAATGGAAAAAAGTTTTAATTTTGCATTCACAATGCGGCAATAGCTCAGTCGGTAGAGCATTAGCTTCCCAAGCTGAGGGTCGCGAGTTCGAATCTCGTTTGCCGCTCACTTAAAATCAGACACTTACCGGTTTGCCCTGGTAAGTGTCTTTCTTTTTGGGTAAACAATGGGTAAACAAAGCATGATAAAAAGACAAAAATATCCAAATAATAATAAACTCTTGGTTCAATTTTACAAATATCTCACCCAAGCAAATACCACAAAACTAAAGATGATCTGTTTTTAAATTAGTTTCCCCCCCCACTCACTAACCACAACAAAACCACCCCTGTCCCAATTTTGTCAATCGATATTTTAACTGGCATCTGTTTGCCGATGCAAGATACAGGAAACACCTTAAGAACAACAACCTCAAGACAGAGTTTCTGGAAAATGAAAACGAAATCGATAAATCAATAGCCATCCTGGTTCGGCTGAATATGCTGAATTCAATTTGTCGCGATGAGACATTTATCTACTCATACAATATCATCTTAGAGGATGACACATTTAATAATTATCGAGTATTGTTTTCTTACAAGCTGAAAGAAGAAAACCATTCCACGCCCTACCATATAGAACAAGAGTGTAAAAAGTACAAAGAAGACTATCCAAAAAATATCCTGGCAGATTATTTACTTGATGATGACAATCTCCATTTCTACAACCAAAGAAGATTCGAACTACTTAAAGATGAGGAGTGGTGGTTAAATGCTTTAAATAAAGCGTATGAAATATTCGATAAAGCACGTATTCTGGTAAATGACCCATTTAAAACCCAGTATATGGTCAAGAATATTTATTTCGATGATAAAGTGACGGAGAGCACCATAGTTACAATCATAAAAAGACCGGTCGACAATTATTCTTATTATCTGACCGATATACAAAAGAAAAAACTTGAAATGTTATCTGATAATATCGATGTATATGGGAAAGAGAACTTTTTGAAAAGAAATTTTTTATCTAATAAAAAAATTAGTTCTTTTGTCGTAATATTATCAGACTATTTTGATAATACTTCGGTATTTTTTTTAAATAGTTATTATAATTCACTGAATATCAATAGAGTATGGTGCTACTTGAGGATCTGGTATAAATTGTTGACTGTCAGTATTATAAATGAAGTTTTAACGAAGCATTATTTTGAATAATGAACAATAATATCGACATAGAAACATTGGAGGCTTTACGGGATGGTGACCACAAATCCTTTGAAGCTGTTTTTATTGCCTTTCTATAAAAAATGAAAAAGACTTAACTTCCTATTGAGAATTCAATGACTAACTTGTATATATAGTAAAAGCCATTGAATGATGAAGAAGTCCTTATTCCTGATTTTTCTATTAGTCCCTTTTATTTCATTTTCTCAAAGCGAGATAGATAATGCCAGAGTTGGAACAATTGACAATAAATCTAATTTGCAGTTCCGGCCAGGAACATTCGATGCTAAAAATCAATTGAATCCATTCATATTTCTATTTGAGAATCGTGTATTAAATCACGGTATAAATGCAGATCAGTTGTTTAATAATTATTTGATGGTTAAAATGATTTTAAATGACTCAACACAAACTTCCCGAATTCAATTTTCACCTTTCAACCAGGGGCTGGTACAACCCGGACTTGGCTACTACAACAATATCGGTATTTCATCCTTATTAATGCCTGTTGACAATTTATTTATTGAAGGTAATGCATTTTTAAGTTTACAAAAAACGCTTTTCACAAGTGAAATATTGTATGGAGTGAGGGGAGTTTTAAGTTATAATTTGACTTATATACTGCAATTTCAATTATGGGGTCAGTATATTTCTCCATCAAAATATACTGATCCAGTAAAAGTAGTAAGCGGACTATATCCCAAGACAAGTGTTGGAGGAGCCGTTATTGCCGAACCTTCAAAGAACGTAAAAATTGGAGCCGGGGTAGAATACCAGCATAATCAGAGAAATCAGAAATGGGAATCCCGATCCGGGGGTAAAGTCGCGTTTGGTTTCTGAATAAAAAAAGATGACAATGGAAAACAAAACCAAAATCTCCGCCATTATTAAACGATTTCTGTCGCAACGTTTTTCTCCATCTACCGAGGAGAGAGTGCAAAGATGGCTTATGAGGGACGAGTATTGTGAAGAGAAAGCAAATGCGTCATTGGAATACTGGAACGAGTTAAAAAACAACGTTGATCCAAACACATATGCGGCTTTGGAACGTGTGAATGTAAAAATTGGCTATATCAAGCGGAAAAGAAATAATTCCATACGTAGAAAAATAACCGGAATTGCTGCAGTGCTGGTTCCTCTACTTTTGATTGTGGGTGGTTACCTCTTTTATACATATAATAATCAATTAATGGATATTCAGGCATCATATGGTGAGCGAAAACATTTTTACCTTCCTGATAGTTCCGAAGTCTGGATTAACGCTGGAACGAATTTAAGATATCCAAAGAAATTCAAGACAGGCCAGCGTACTGTTTTTCTTGACGGAGAAGCCTATTTCTCTGTAAGAGAAAATAAGGTAAAGCCTTTCATCGTAGAAACACAACAGCTTTCTGTAAAAGTACTTGGCACAAAATTCAATGTAAAGGCATACTCCTCGGAAACGAAGACCATCACAACGCTAACAAGCGGTAAAGTGGAAGTGACCACAAATAAAAATGATCACCGGGTTCTAAATCCAAATGAACAATTAGTTTTTGACCATAGTAACGCAACGATAGATAAACCGAAATTCCGGCAAAGATTTACTCTATACAAGAGGTTTTCCCGACATAGCCTTTGGCACGTCGGGAGAACGGACGGAGAATTACATCCTGCTGCATTTTAATCTTCGCCTTACGGCGACATCGTAGAACACAGGATTTGCGAGATTACGAGGGGTAGTGTATATCCCCCCCCATAATCTCGCAAATCCTCCGTCCGATATACGGTGTTTTAATTGCCTAATGAGGAGTATTAATTTAGGCAAGAAGATATTGAAAAAAGAAAACAAGGGTTATATTACCAACTTAGATATTTAAGCAAAGTGTGAAATATTTAATTAAAAAAAACACCTAACGCCCACCTTCATCCTGATAGTGAACCTGATCATACCGTCAGTTCTATTTCCGGTTATTTGGGACTAAGTAAAATCAGTTATCAAAGAATCAATTAAAAATGTCGCTTA
>NZ_DIQL01000035.1:14210-30162 GCF_002427225.1 Proteiniphilum sp. UBA5463
AAAGAATCAATTAAAAATGTCGCTTAACTTTTTGTCTCAATTAAGTTTGCAAGACCACCTTTCAGATACCTGTCTACCGCTACAGTCAGTAGAATAAATTAAAAACCCATCCCGATATCACGGCGGTAACGAAAATAACGGCAACAATCATTGCGACCATCCTCTTTTTGAAAATTCCGGCAAGCATCGACATTTCAGGAATTGCCATCCCGGCACCGCCGATGATCAGAGCCACAACGGCTCCTATACTCATCCCTTTCTGCATCAATGCTAATCCAATGGGTATTGCAGTTTCAGCTCTGATGTACAGAGGGATACCGATAATCGCGGCAACAGGAACAGCTAATGGATTATCTGCACCTGCAATGCGCATCACAAAATCTTCAGGCAGATAACCGTAAATTAAAGCACCAATAGCAACTCCAATAAACAGATAACCGAGTATGGGTTTCATACTGCCCCATGCTCCTTGAAATGCAAGACTGATCTTTTTCTTAAAAGTTCGTCTCTGGGGTTTTGTCCCGGTTTCTTCTTCATCCCCGCATCCACAGGATACTACTTTTTTGTATTGGTTTTTAAGATACCTGACTCCCCTGGTTTTGTCCATGAAATATCCAAAGAATACCGAACAAAGAAATGTTATCACGAAATAAATGACAGCTGCCTTTACGCCTATCATTACGCCTAACATTCCAATGATGATAGGATTCAACAGAGGTGAAGCAATCAGGAACGAAATGGTTGATCCGAAAGGAATCCCTGCATTGATAAAACCCAATGTCATAGGGATGGTTGAACAGGCACAAAAAGGAGTCAACGATCCAATCAGCGCACCCAAAAAGTTTCCATTCAGTCCTTTCCCTGACAGATAGCTTTGAATCTTATCTGCCGGAATGTGCATCAGGATCAATTCGACAATCATACTGATCAGCATGAAAAGAAGAATCAATTCTGCAGAAATAATAAAAAAATACTTTACAGTTTCAATAAAAGTGTTCATCATTGTCACACAGCGTTTCTAATTTTTAATATGGTTAAGAAAAAATTGTCATCCCCTGATCGAGGATGTTTAGGGAATGACAAACATGGGAGTGTCCCCAAAATAGGTAATTGCCTTTTGCGGGCAATTCTTCTCACAACCGTGACAACCTGTAACGCAACCATCAGGAAAAAGTACAACTGGACGACCGTTATTCAATGTATAAACTCCGTGTTTACACATTTGCCAACACAAAAGACATCCGTCGCATTTAACATTGTTGATGATTGGATACCAGGTTTTACTCATTGATCATGAATTTTGAGTTTGAGGAAAATATCTACGGGTGTTATTGGCAATCCGTACCAGCATCAGCATCATCGGCACCTCCACCAGTACTCCCACCGTGGTGGCCAGTGAGGCACCCGACTCAAGTTCGAAGATCGAGATGGCTACGGCGACCGCCAGGTACTGCCCAGCCAGTTGGTCACCCCGGTAATGAGGATTCCTTTCGGCCTTCAACCCGCGTTCTTCACGCTGTTGAAATCTACCTTCAGCATCATCGGAAAGATCATCAGCCAGATCAGGATGGCGACCGGGATGGAGACATTGGCGTACTCAAACCGATGCAATGTGGCAGGTACGGATGGGATATATTGTCTAATCAGGATACCCGCCATGATGCAGGCGGCCACCCAGAGGGTGAGAGTTCGTTCAAAAAAACTAATGCCTTTATTTTTTTCATGATGAGCATTATTTTTTGAGATTAGCAATCGCCATCACAGGAGCATTTGGGCAACTCTTTTTTCAATATCTCTGTGATGTAAAATTCAGCGAAGCGCTGTTTGATCTCATCTCTGATGCGACGAAACTCACTTAGCACAAACGCATCGCTGCCGGTCACCTTTGCCGGGTCCTCGAATCCGATATGTAGGCGCGTCTTTACCTTGCCGGTGAAAATCGGGCAGTTCTCGTTGGCATCACCGCAGACGGTGATTACATAGTCCCATGCTTCGTTGATATAGGTATCTACCTGAGTAGGACGGTTGTTGCTGATATCGAGTCCCGTCTCATTCATCACCTTTATCGCCAGAGGATGCACCTCCGCGGCGGGATGGGTGCCCGCGGAGCGTACTTCCATGTCTGCATTGAACGACTCCAGAAAGGCATGTGCCATCTGGCTGCGGCAGCTGTTGCCGGTACATAAAATCAGTATTTTCATTTTGCAGTAAACAGATTATTTTTTTAATGTGATACCCTATAACAGAATCGCCTTGTAACGATTTCTGTTTAAAAAAAAGTACCATAGAACAATCCGGAGAGGGTTGCCATAACAACAACGAGAGAAACGTAGACGATGGTCTTTTTCGTTCCCATCACTCCGCGGATCACCAGCATGTTCGGCAATGAGAGCGAGGGACCGGCGAGCAGCAGTGCAAGTGCAGGCCCCTTTCCCATACCGCTGGAGAGTAGTCCCTGTACAATAGGTACTTCAGTGAGCGTTGCAAAATACATAAAGGCCCCGGTGAAGCTGGCGAAAAAATTGGAGAAGAAGGAGTTTCCACCTACAGCCCACTCGATCCACCCGTTGGGTACCACTCCGGGGATAGCCACATTGTCGTGAGTCGATCCCAACAGGAAACCGGCGGTCACCACACCGATGGCTAGCAGTGGCATGATTTGTCTAGCAAACCCCCAGGCCGAGATTGTCCATGCTTTGTTTTCCTCATCGTTCCTATCGAAGAGAGTTATCACAGAAAGAGCAGCGATGCCCACTATCATGGGTACCAGCGGCACCATTTTGGGATTGGGAATGAGCCGGCTGGCAAAAAGTATTGACAGCGCTGTAGCGGCCGCTCCCAACAACACCCATTGCCATTTGATTTTTAGTACCCTTATCAGTGAGAAAGCCAGCATTAACCCCAGAAATCCGGTAATATGCCATTTATAGGTGAAAAAATAAAACCAAACGCTTGATGTGTCTCCTGTTGCAGGTGCGCCCCAGTTAGCAGCCACCATAATCAGCACAAGCGTGAAGAAGTGGAACATGGTCTGCGATATAGGCCTTTTTGCCGGTGGAGCATCGAAGTTCATCTGCTCCTCCTGCTTTGCTTTCTCCTCTTTGCGAAAGATAAAGGCCATCACTAGTCCGATAATAACCGAGAAGAGTATAGCTCCTACCATTCGGGCAACACCCATCTCAGTACCGAGGATTCTCCAGGTAAGAATGATGGAGAGGATGCTGATGGCCGGTCCCGAGTAGAGAAAAGCCACAGCTGGTCCCAGCCCTGCGCCACGCTTGTAGATACTGGTAAAGAGAGGAAGTATGGTACATGAGCATACAGCCAAGATGGCACCCGAAACAGATGCTACGGAGTATGAAAGCCATTTTTTAGCATTTGCCCCGAAATAACGGATTACTGATGCCTGATTAATAAAAACGGCTATTACTCCGGCAATGAAAAAAGCCGGAAGCAGACAGAGGATTACATGCTCCTGAGCATACCATTTCGAAAGATCGAGCGCAGCATAGATAGCAGTCGTAAAACGCTCGTTGCCAATAGGCATAAAGAAGATAACCCCGAAAATAAACACCACCCACACCAGATATTTCAGTTCCTTTTTTGATTCCATTTTTTTATTTTTTAGACAATACAATATCGTTCCGCATCATTGATGCGGTAATTTAGACACCAGAATATATGCGACTTATAAGCCTATTATCTTTTTAATTTCCTTTTCTGAGGGTACATGACCTTTAATTTTCACCTCACCATCAACTACCACGGCCGGGGTGGCTATAACATTGTACTTCATGATCTCCATGATGTCTTCCACCTTGCGGATCGTTACTTCAGCTCCAGTCTGCTCCACAACTTTTTTGATGGTGTCGCAGGTCATTACACATTTTTTGCAACCGGGTCCCAATACCAATATTTCCATGATTTTATTTTTTTAAATTTTGTTGTTTTGTGATAATATCCTTCTGAAATTTTCTTAAAGGCTTATTATGATGTAATAAGCACCCACAACCATAAAAACTGCCGCAACCCCACGCTTGAACCATTCCTGGAAACTGTTCATCTTTTTATAGAACGTACCGATATTACTCACGCTGTAGGCCAGCAGCCAGGCGATAATGATCACCGGAAGGCCTGTGGCCAAAGCGAAAACAGGTGGGTATATGAGTCCCGATGTGGAGACAATCGTCATGGGGATCAATCCCCCGAAATAGAGCATCCCGCTATAGGGACAGAACGCCAGAGCGAACAGCAGTCCCAGTAAAAATGCATCCCAGTAGGTTTTCTTCCCTTTTTTATTGCTAAACTTCTCCGTTAAATTGCCCACTCCGGGTATATTTAACTTGATAATGTCGAGCATAAAGATACCAATCAATAGCAATGCGATCCCAAGCCAGATGACACCGATACCTTGTAGTGCAGACGCAATTTTGAACTGACTGGCACCGAAAAAGAAGAGTAAGCCCAGCGCCGTATAGGTGAACATCCTTCCCAGCGTGTAAAAAAGGCCATTGAACAACACTCTTTTTTTGATACCGATATCCTTACTCAGATAGGCGGTGGCCGTAATGTTGGTAGCCAGCGGACAGGGACTGATGGCAGTCATCAGCCCAAGCAGGAACGCCGTAAGAAGCGGCCAGCCGGAGCTTTCTGTCAGGCTATGCAGAAGATTCATCATAATTCAGCTCTGTTTTTGTCTGTTAAAGCCTCCGATCCACTTCACTTTTCAGCATCTCTTTCACTCCAGCCGGATTGGCAAATGCGTTTTGTGTTATGTCGATATGGTCGTCACCCTTAGCAACAATCAGCGCGTTCCATGTTACACCATACCTTTCAACAAGTTCTTTGTTGGCGGCTTCGTCGGTCAGTATTTCTAAAAACTGTACTTTCTGGTTGTCACCATACATCTGCTCAACCGCCTCCTGGGTGAATTTTTGAACAGCAATGCAGGTCTTGCAGCGTTGTTTGCCATGAAAATAATAAACATAAACCGTCACAGGATCAGCATTCGTAACAGAGACTACCTTTGAGCTGTTTACTGAAGATTCTGTTGTCGCTTCATTTACATCTGCTTTATTCTCTTTACCATTTCCACAGGCAGTAAATAATAATACTGCCACGAACATCATAAGAACTTGTTTCATAGGACTGTTTTTTTGTTTGTTTAATGAAAAATGATTAGTTTTTATTTCGGATTGATTGATCTGTTTCAGCCAATTTTTGGGTGAATGCAAAAAAAAATCAGCAGTAACTGTTAACCTTTGCTATCTGATCGATAAAGGTTCTCAGCAACTCTCCCACGCTCTCCCAATTCTCTTTGTTGATGCAATACCTGACGGTGGGAGGAGTAAATTCTCCCTGAATCAGCCCCGCCTCCTTCAGTTCATTTAAATGTTGAGAAAGAGTGCTTTTGGCTACTGGAATAATTTCAGACATATCGCCGTGATAACAACAATTCTCGTTGGCCAACAGCTGCAAAATGGCTATTCTTACCGGATGGCCCAGTGCCTTGGCAATACGGGAAAGTCTGATCTGCTCTTCGGTGAATTCTTTTTTTGACATGATAACTTTTATAGCTTAGAATTTATAATTCTTTTCAGTTCGCAAATATACGAATAGTTTTTCAGTTCGCAAATATACGAACAATAATATTTCCAAATTTTAGAACGCCACCAAACATCTTTTTATCAGGCCGATATTCAATACATTACATAATTTGCCATAATATATGCAAAACCTTATATGACTGATGTATTAGGTGATGATTTTGGCTCTTTTCTATATGTTATCTCCAATCAAATTGCTTGGTTGTCCTTAAAATTGGATGAGTATTGTCAGTTGTTTGCTGTAAAAGAAACGAGGATTGAATTGCTGAATCAGTCGGCTCCTTCTTTCTTCTTTCTCATTCAAAGAACACTATTGGAGAGTATCATTCTTGGAATAGCTAAACTTACCGATTCCTATAAATCCGGCAGTAAAAAAAATATAACGCTGAATACTATTACCAGTTATATTAATGATGAAGATTTGAGAGAGGACATTCAAAATGATATTCGTGAACTTACTCTTAAAGCTCAATTTTGTAGGGATAGGAGGAATAAAATTATCGCTCACATGGATTTTGACTTTACCCTTGATACAAACAATATTGAAAAACTTGAACCGGCAACAAAAAAGGAAATAGAAACAGTTATTATATGAAAACGGAATTTTAGTCATTCCGGAAAATTGTTTCACAAGTGTTTCCTGATAATCTACCCTGTTAGGTTGAAGCGACTCGATAATAGGACGGTCGCCACCAAATAGACAATAGAGAAACCCTCTTTTAACCTGGTCAAAGTTAGTAATGAAATCAAACATCAGTTTCACATCAAACAAATCACGGGGATGTTGGCGGTCGAGAGCTGCAGTAATTTTCGCGCCGTAGAGTTGGGAAAGTGAAACAATTCTTGCCTTGTTTGCAGTTTCAAATTCATTTTGTGCAGCATTACATAGTGGTCTTATCGAAGCCGGATCAATCAGCCCGCGTTTCGTTCCGCTCACTTCAATTTTAACCATAACCCCTCTACGTGTACAGTAGATTTTATTCGGCTTCTCTCTAATGACAATATCCGGGACAACCGTCTTGATTTTTTCCTTGATGATAGCCAGATTTTTATGGATATCCGCAAACGAATCTTCCCTGGGTTTTATTGGAATGTAAGTAAGGTCAACGTCAACGGAGTACCGAGGGAGGTCGAGGATATACAGGTTAATTGGCGTTCCACCGTGAATGGCAAAACTATCCACTTCCTCTAATGTCGGGATAATTCTAAGGAGTAATTCAACCTGTTGCGATACATCCTATTCATAATATACTAAATCTCTTGGTAAGGTTATCTGATATTTCGGATCATAAACACCATTCTTCACGTTTGAACGTTTCCCTTTACCCAGGTCTATCCTGTCCAAATTCAAATCATGGAACCACGAGTGCCCCGCTTTCTCTGCCATATACAGGAACAACCGCTTCACTTTTACCGAACTGTTTTCCTCTAATAGCTGTTGCAGTAATTTTGGCCTCAAACCGTTAAGCATTTCCATGATCTGGTATAAATCGGTAAGATTGTAATGTTTGGGAGCAAGGTCTAAACTTTCCAGAAATGCTCTTTCAGGCAAGGAAACCGGCACTTCGAAATTGTTTTCATTGATTGAGGATATCCCCGTTTTGCTATATTTGGAGTATTTCTTCAATATATCAACACCCCAGTCATATTTCGAAAACCATTTTGGGAACCATTCACCCCGGGGGCAATATATTACTATTGTCTGCCGGCCAAGCGGAACGTAATGGGCCAATCCCCTCATTTCCAAAGCAGATACAGCCCCTATATGGAATTTCTTACCTAACTGGCTATTATAGCACGACAGAGCACTAAACAAGGTCGGCTCTTCACCTGTCCTGTACATCACACCATCATCTATAGCCATAAGCCATTGCGAATTACGGTAATGTCTCTGCAGAGAATAGGATATCCCATTTTGATTTAACCACGAGGCAAAGTACAATGCTCCGGTTGGAAATTTCTGAAGTAATGAGTTTATTTTTGTTTGTCCTGTTGCAGTCATACTGCAAATACACTAAAAATAATAAACTATATGCGTTTCTATTAGAATTTTTATGTTTCCAATAAAATGGAATTATTTATTGTTTATTGGAGCAATACTTCGGTAATATTTTTAAAATAGTTTTTATAATTCGCTGAATATCAATCGAGTATGACGCTTTTTGGGGATATGACATAAATTATTGACTGTCAGTATTATAAATGAAGTTCTAACGAAGCATAATTATAAATAAGAATCTATTTTTTATAATTCAAGTTTCTCATGTTAAGTATTCAACTAAATATTCGACTGACAATGTTTTGTGGCTTTTTGAAAGTTCCTCTTGTTGTGAAAAAGCAATTAATCTTTCCTCCTGACTCAGTTTGCTTTACAGAACCCTCACTTTTAACTCTCATCAACGAATTCCAACAAATTCGTTTTTGCCTGGTTTCACTTGGTCAAGTTGAAGTTTTATTGTAATTTCGATGCCATTAAAATGAATTATATGCAACGTTTCTTTTACCACAGGCTCATTATTTTTATAACTTTAATTACATTCAGCCAGTCAGCATTCACCCAGAAAAAACAACTCGACCACTCCGTTTATGACGATTGGAAAAGCCTACAGGATATTTCCATCAGTAACGACGGCAGATTTATAAACGCAGTTATCAGCCCACAGGAAGGAGATAGCATGCTTTATATCTATGATTCAAAGGAATGTAGAGAGTTAAAGATTCACCGTGTAAATAAATATACTCTGTCGGCAGATGGACGATTTACCGTAGGAATGTTAAAGGCCCCTTTTTCAGATGTACGTCAGGCTAGGATAAAGAAAAAGAAAGCCGATGATTTTCCCAAAGATTCGTTGGTTATTGTCAATAATGAAACATTTAAGTTTTGCAAAATTGCAGATGTGAAATCTTACTCAACATCAACGGAGATGGGCGCCTACATTGCCTATAAAAAATCTGCACCAAAAGATACGGTAAAGAACAAACAAAACAAACCAAAGGATTTTCTGATTATCAGAAACCTGAGCACCTCTGAAGAGGATACCGTTAAAAATTCAAAAGAATTTGCTTTTAACAAGTACGGAAATTCACTGGCTATTTCAGTGGAGCCTGAAAAAAACGATTCCACCGATACACACAAAGTGTTGTTTATCGATTTGAAAAACGGGGCCAAAAAGCAGATTTCAGCTGATAAAATGGAATATAAATCATTTTCTTTCGACGAGCAGGGAAGTCAGCTTGTTTACATAGCTACAAAAGATACTTCTAAAATTGAACAAAAGGTATTCGATGTAAGGTATTTCAAAAACTCAATGGATTCGGCAGTTATAGTTGCTTCTAAAACATCAAAAGGGTTGCCTGAAAATTGGATTTTCAATGAAAACTCAAAGCCATATTTTAGTAAAGACGGTGAACGTATTATTATTGGAGCTGCTCCAAAACAAATACCTAAAGACACAACAATTGTTGATTTTGAAACAGCCATCCTCGATGTTTGGCACTGGAAGGACCCGGTTGTACAGCCGCAACAACTTTTGAGGCTAAAAAACGAATTACGCAGGACCTATACCGGCGTTATTGATCCCGGCCGCCCTCACGAATTTGTTTCCATAGCCAACGAACAAATGCCCAATGCTTTGTTTTCAGATGAAGGAAACGGGCGTTTTGTCCTTCTTACTTCGGAATTACCTTATGAGATTGAAAGCCAGTGGGATATTTCTCAAAAAACGGATGCGTGGATTTACGATATGCAATTCCATCAATTGACCGAAATTGCTAAACCTGTTGAGGGAAGGCCTCAGATTTCGCCATCGGGTAATTTTACCTACTGGTGGAATACCTCTGTAAAACAGTGGTTCTCTTTCGATAACAAAACCAGAAAAATCGTCTGTCTGACTAAGGAGATCCCGGTCAACTTCTGGAATGAAAAAAATGACACACCAAGCAAACCCGGTGCGTACGGGATTGCGGCATGGGGACAGGATGACAAATTCGTACTTTTATACGATGCCTTCGATATATGGAAAATTGATCCTATCGGAAAAGAGATGCCGGAGAATATCACTAAAAATAACGGGAGAAACGATTCAATTACTTTCCGGTACATCAACACCGATCCAGAAAAGCTTTTTATTGAGCCAAAAGATGTTTTGCTCTTATCGGCATTTGACAATAAAAGCAAAGAAAGTGGTTTTTATACTCTTAAACAACAAGGCAGAAATCCATTAGTAAAAAGGGAATTGGATAAATACAAATATACTTCTCTTAAAAAGGCAAAAAACGCGGAAGCATTTGTTTTTCAAAAAAGCAATTTTAATACGTCACCAGATTTGTATTTAACCCTGAATTTTTGGAGATCGGTAGAAAAACTAACCTGTATCAATCCCCAAATGAAAGATTATAGCTGGGGTACAGCAGAAATTTTTGAGTGGACAACATTCGATGGTAAACAATCACAGGGAATTTTGTATAAACCCGAGAATTTCGACTCTGGGAAGAAATATCCGGTAATGATATATTTCTACGAAAAACATTCCGATGACCTTTACCGCTATTTTGCTCCTGCGCCAAGCCGATCAGTTATTAATATTCCATTCTTCGTTAGCCGGGGATACATTGTTTTTACACCGGATATTCACTACGGGGTAGGACAACCCGGCAATGATGCGTACAACTACGTTGTTTCGGGAGCGAAGGCATTGGCAAAAAACAGATGGGCAGATCTGGAAAATATGGCCATACAGGGGCAAAGCTGGGGGGGCTATCAGGTGGCATATATAATTACCCGCACAAATATGTTTAAAGCTGCCGGAGCCGGTGCGCCAGTGTCAAACATGACAAGTGCTTACGGCGGAATCCGCTGGGAATCGGGGCGCAGCCGCCAGCTTCAGTACGAACAGACACAATCAAGAATTGGCGCTACAATGAGCGACTCACTGCAACTTTATATTGAGAACTCTCCTGTTTTCTTTGCTAATAAGGTAAACACACCGCTGCTTATTATGCACAACGATGATGACGGTGCAGTGCCCTGGTATCAGGGAATTGAGTATTTTATGTCGCTGCGTCGCCTGGGAAAACCTGTATGGATGCTCCAATACAACAAGGAAGCCCATAACCTGAGCCTGCGCCGTAATGCCAAAGATCTTTCCATCAGGCTGCAACAGTTCTTTGACCATTATCTTAAAGGTGCTCCCGCTCCTGTTTGGATGACACGTGGTGTGCCGGCTATTGAAAAGGGAAAATCGTGGGGATATGAAATTGATAACTCAACAACCGGGAGATAGGTAAACTGGAGATAGGGCAGACTGAGATAGGACAACCGGAATAGACAATTTTTTATCCAGTTTATTTACTTTTTGTCAAAAAAATCAATAGATAATGTCGGATAATTGCCAGATTATTTGTTTATTTGTAAGTGAAATGTTACAAAAAAACAGTTATTATGATCCGCGATTTAACTGAACTGCTCCGGAAAGCCAAAAACAGGCCAAAAAGGACGGTAGCTATTGCTGCTGCTGAAAATGAACATGTGCTTAAAGCTTTGAAAGATGCTGTGAAAGAGGAAATTATAATCCCTTTGCTTATAGGAGATAAAACTAAGATTGAGCGAATAGCTTTTTCAATAGGTTTTGATTTGAGTAATTTTGATATTATCGACAACCGGGAGGGTGCTGCTGTTTCTGCACGAATTGCCGTGGAGAACATAAAAAATGGAGATGCAGATATAATAATGAAAGGATTCGTTAGTACCGGTGAACTTTTGAAAGCGGTTCTTGACAAAGAATCTGGATTACACTATAATCAGTTGCTAAGTCATGTCGCTTTTTTTCAATCTCCTTACTACCATAAGATTTTTTGTGTGACCGATGTGGCGATGAATATTGCACCTGGTCTTTACGAAAAGGCACAAATTATAGAGAACGCGGTAAACGCATGTCAACTCCTTGGTATTGAAAAACCAAAAGTGGCTGTGGCAGCTGCTGTGGAGAAGGTAAATCCAAAAATGGAGGCTACGGTACATGCTGCCCAATTAAAAGAAATGAACCTTGACGGACGGATAAAAGGGTGTGTGGTGGATGGCCCCTTCGCGATAGACATAGCAGTGAATAGGGAGGCAGCACGAAACAAAGGTATTGAGAGTGAAGTTGCTGGCGACTGTGACATCATACTGGCACCCGATATTGAGGCGGGGAATATGTTTTACAAAGCACTTAACTTTTTAGGCGGGGCAACAGTAGCCGCTGTTGTGATGGGTGCTGCAGCACCTGTTGTGCTGACCTCCCGGTCAGACGATGAGCGGAGCAAGTTGTTCTCAATTGCACTGGCAGCCTGTCTAAGATAATATATTATTGGCCCTTGTTGCCGAAGCAGCAGCTTAAACAGCTATATCCCCGGAAAGAACATTAAGATGTATATAAAAAAATAAAAACATATAAACATATGGGAACAAATACACGTATTCTTGTCATTAACCCCGGGTCAACGTCGACTAAGATAGCAATTTACCAGCAGGAAAAGGTGATCTTCCTTAAAACAATCAAGCATGCTCCCGAAGCATTACGAAAATTTGAAAAGATTACAGATCAGTATGAATACAGAAAGAATATCATTTATGAGGAACTAAAGGGTGCTGACGTCCCCGTTGAAACCATTGATGCAGTGATAGGGAGGGGAGGGCTGGTGAAACCTATTGCATCAGGTGTTTACCGGGTGAATGAAGCAATGCGAAAAGACCTTTTTGAATGCAAGCGTGGAGAACACGCCAGCAACTTAGGAGCGCTTATTGCGCACGATATCGCGAAGCTGCTCCCCTCGGCAGAAGCATTCATTGCCGATCCCGTTGTGGTGGATGAGTTACTGCCTTTGGCAAGATATTCCGGACATCCGCTATTTGAAAGAAAATCAATTTTTCATGCGTTGAATCAGAAAGCAATAGCCCGCTCACACGCAAAATCTATCATGAAAAAATATGATGACCTTAATCTTATTGTGGTACATCTTGGAGGTGGAATTACTGTAGGCGCACATCAAAAAGGAAAGGTGATTGATGTAAACCAGGGACTTGATGGTGATGGCCCTTTTTCCCCGGAACGCTCCGGCTCATTGCCAGTGGGGCAATTGTTGAAAGTAGCTTTCAGTGGGATATACAGCTACGAAAAGATGTCTGAAATGGTTGTCGGTAAAGGAGGAATGATGGCTTACCTGGGAACTAATGATGCTTATATTGCCGAACGTGAAGCGAGAAATGGTGATAATAAATGTATGGAAGTGCTGGAGGCGATGGCTTACCAGGTGGCAAAAGAGATAGGTGCCATGTCTACCGTATTGAAAGGGGAGATTGATGCGATCCTTATTACTGGCGGAATTGCCAATAGTAAATGGTTCTGCAATCTGATCAGCCAACGGGTCTATCGGATTGCACCGGTTCACCTCTATCCGGGCCAAGACGAAATGGGAGCCCTGGCGGAGAATGCATTGCTTGCCCTCAATGGAGAGATTGAGATAAAAGAATACAAATAGATGTATCTTTTTAATCCCTGGCACGATCTTGCCCTTGCAAATTTTGAAGCTAACTATACACCACCTGCTGCTGCTGTGAAGATGGCCGAGGATCTGGCCGTTTTGCCGGTATGGTATGGGAAAGGTGATTTGGTGATAGCGGAAGGAGAGTTAAACCGGTCATTTGTCGATGCCATTAAAAAGATATTCCCTGTTTCCTCTGATCTGATTCCATTCAGTGATATTTGTTTGCACCCCGGTGAGGAGATTATTCCCTGGGGATGGAGTCCGGCATTACGTAAAAAGCTTCTGGCTCAGGGTGCCGCTGAACAGCAAATTCCTACGATTGAAGATTTAAGGCGATTAAGGGAGTATTCGAACCGGCAAAATGCTGTGCTACTGCTGCGTGATTTAAAGGCCGGGGAAGTGGAATTTTGTGGGGAATCATATTTTTTCACAAACATGGAGGAGTTGTTGGCATATCAGCACTCTACTCCCGGCAACAAGGTATTGAAGATGCCACTCTCCGGCAGCGGAAAAGGATTGATATGGATATTGGGGGAGATAACTGACAAGCAAGTTGATTGGTGCAGACGGGTTATCAGATTACAGGGTGGGGTGGTAGCGGAGCCTGTTTTGAGCAAGATACAGGATTTCGCAATGGAGTTTTATATTGATAGGGGAAAGGCCAGCTTTGTAGGTTATTCTATTTTCGGGTCTACAGCATCGGGCGCATACAAGGGGAATGAACTACTTTCCGATAGACGGATTGAAGAAAAACTTTCCGCTAATATTTCTTTTACCCTGATGCAGCAGCTTCGAGAGACTCTTTTAGTGAAGCTTGCCGGTTATTTTCCTTTATATACCGGTTATGCGGGTGTCGATATGATGATTTGCGAAACGGCAGGAGGGTACCGTGTCCAGCCTTGTGTGGAGATCAATATGCGAATGAATATGGGTGTAGCGGCACATCTATTCTTCGATAGTTTTGTTAATTCTTCCTCGGAGGGGAAGTTCGTTGTGGACTATTTTAAAAAGCAGGGAAGCGCCTTGTCGTTCCATGAAAAAATGCAACGGGAATCCCCACTACAGGTAACAGGTGGAAAAATACTTTCCGGATACCTGTCATTGACTCCCGTTGCAGCAGATAGCCGCTACACTGCATATGTAGTAGTGGGTTAATCAACTATTCATTGTGAGAATGGTTTTGCTTAGTCAGGGTGTTAAAAATATTTTCGATCAGCCCGGTTGTCGTTGTTTCGGAATAGAAACCATAAACATTCACCAATACTCCTTTTAAATAGTTTTATGAAAAGTGGGCTATTTTTTCATCTCCTCTGCGAAGTATTTATAGAACAGAGGTATAGTCCTTATTCCATTGTAGAATTGCTCAAGCGGGAAGTTCTCGTTGGGCGAGTGAATTGCATCGGACCCGAGCCCAAAGCCCATCAGTACCGATTTTATTCCGAGAATCTCTTCAAAAGCGGCAATGATTGGGATGCTGCCACCTGAACGTACTGGCACCGGCTCTTTCCCGTAGATTTCCCTGTAGGCTTTTTCGGCTGCCTGATATGCCGGTAAATCAATGGGACAAACATAGGAGGGGCCTCCGTGTAGATACTCCACCTTCACCTTTACCGATTTTGGTGCTATTCCCTCGAAATATTTCACGAAAAGCTTAGCTATCTTGTTGTGGTCCTGGTTGGGCACCAGTCGTGTGCTGATCTTGGCATAAGCTTTTGAGGGCAAGACAGTTTTTGCCCCCTCCCCAGTATAGCCGCCCCATATACCACATACGTCAAATGAAGGGCGAATACCGGTACGCTCACTGGTGGTATACCCTTTTTCGCCGGACAGCTCCTTCACATCGAGCGACCTTTTATACTCTTCAGCAGAGAATGGAGCTTTTGCCATCATTGAGCGTTCTTTTCGAGAGACCTCCACCACATCGTCGTAGAATCCGGGAATCAAGATCCGCCCTTCATCATCAACAGTCTGGGCAATCATTTTTGAAAGCACATTGATAGGGTTAGCAACAGCTCCGCCGAAAATACCGGAGTGAAGGTCCACATTTGGCCCCGTTACTTCTACCTGCCAGTAGGCAAGTCCCCGGAGGCCGGTAGTAATGGAGGGGACATCCGGTGCTATCATAGAAGTATCGGAGACTAGTATAACATCAGCTTGCAGCATCTTCTTGTTTTTTTTGCAGAATTCGGGAAGACTGGGAGAGCCTATTTCTTCCTCACCTTCGATAAGGAACTTCACATTACATTCCAGCCTGCCTGATTGCACGAGATATTCAAAGGCCTTGGCGTGCATGAACGACTGTCCTTTGTCGTCATCGGCACCACGCGCCCAAACCTTTCCATCCTTTACCACCGGCTCAAAAGGATTGGTCTTCCATGATCCTATCGGATCAACAGGCATCACATCCATATGGGCGTAGACCATTACAGTGGGTGCATTTTTGCTGATAATTTTCTCCCCGTAGGTAACAGGGTTTCCTCCGGTTTCCATAACCTCGGCCTTGTCGGCTCCTGCAGCCAGAAGGAGTTCTTTCCACTTTTCTGCAACCCGGTACATATCGGGTTTGTGCTCTGGCAGTGAAGAGACCGAAGGGATGCGGATAAGCTCAAAAAGCTCGTCCATAAAACGTTTTTTGTGTGTTTCTATGTACTTGTCTATTTCATTCATATTATTTCGGTTTTACTATTTAGTGTAAAACTATAAAAAAATTGAGAGCGTTGCAATAGAATTGCCTATTTTCAACTGTTTTTTCATTTGTCTGGAAAAAACTTGTAAATTTGTTTATTAAAAATTATAACGGGGGAAAACAGTGCAATAGTTCG
>NZ_DIQL01000035.1:30289-71293 GCF_002427225.1 Proteiniphilum sp. UBA5463
CAGTGCAATAGTTCGTTCATAACTGTACCCTTAAAAAACACCAGGAATAATGAAAAAAATCCTTTTCACTACCATCATGTTACTTCTTGCCGGATTAGCGGCATGCAGTACCAACACGAAAGATAAGACAGATATGAAAAACGCTGACTTTATAACTGATTCACAGATAGGCAATGTTACGAAACAGTTGAAAGATTCACTTGGCGAGCCACACTCTTTCCGTATTGAACGGGGTGTAAAGCAAGTAGCTGGTCTGTGGCGGGAGCCGGACGGCACTGTGGACGATTTTGCCCGCTTCTGTAAAAGCTCTTTTGTGGCCGATAAGGAGCAGTTGGCATCACTTTTCAACACTCTGGAACGAAATTTAGAGGTAATCAACGGCTATTTTCACAAGATGGATGTGATGCTTAAAGCACCTCTGCAGCTCGAAGGGCCTGAGATCACTCCAGTGGATATGATGTTCGGCAGTTACGACGCAGCAGCTCATCTGACGGATGATCTTTATACCAACAGGATAGCTTTTATTACAGCATTGAATTTTCCGTTTTACTCGTTGGAAGAAAAGAGCGAGCTTGGGGAAAAGTGGACACGGCAAGAGTGGGCGTATGCACGTATGGGAGACAAGTTTATTTCGAGAGTCCCCGCAACTGTTAAGCAAGAAATCTCAAAGACTCTTACAGAAGCTGATACCTATATTTCAGATTACAATATTTACATGGGGAATTTGAGGAATATTAAGGATGAACAACTCTTTCCAGATGACATGAAACTGATATCTCACTGGGGATTACGCGATGAGTTGAAATCGAATTATGCAGACAAAGAGGGAGGTATTGAAAAGCAGCGGATTATCTATACTGTGATGCAACGTATAATTGATCAGTCCATTCCATTGCAGATTATTAACAGCGATACCTATACATGGAGGCCTGAGACGAACGATGTTTTTGAAGGGAAAGAAAAGGTCTCTTCCACTCCTGAAGAGACTAAGAGATATGAGGTGTTCCTGAAGAATTTTCATGCTATGAGTCAGCTTGATGTCTATTCTCCGCATTATCCCACTCAGCTTGCACGGGCTTTCGATGCTTCCATGGAGATCCCTCAGAAAGATGTGGAGGAGTTGTTCAAAGGATTGCTCTCTTCACCGCAGGTTAAAGAGGTGGCGTCATTCATCGAGTCGAGGCTTGGACGGAAGTTGGAACCTTTTGACATCTGGTATAACGGGTTTAAAGCTCGTGGTAGCATTTCCGAAGAACAGCTCTCTTCAATCACCTCCGAGAAATACCCTGATGCGAAAGCACTTGAAAAAGATCTTCCCAATATTCTCGAGAAACTTGGTTGGTCACCCGATAAGGCAAATGATATATCTTCGCTAGTAACAGTCGACTCATCACGTGGTGCCGGGCATGCATGGGGAGCTGAGATGCGCAATGATGTTGCCCGCCTTCGTACACGCATAGGACCCGGGGGGATGGATTATAAGGGTTACAACATTGCCGTTCATGAGTTTGGCCACAATGTAGAGCAGACCATTACCATGAACAATGTGGATTCCTACATGCTCAACGGTGTTCCTAACACCTCTTTTACCGAAGCTGTGGCATTTTTATTCCAAAAGCGTGATCTGGAGCTGCTTGGCCTGAAAAACCCAAATACTGAAGATGAATACTATCTCGCGTTGGATAACTTCTGGTCTAGTTACGAGATAATGGGGGTGTCGCTGGTCGATATAAAAGTATGGGAGTGGCTTTACGCTCACCCCGATGCTACACCGGCTCAGTTGAAAGAGACTGTTATTAATGCTGCAAAAGAGGTCTGGAACACATATTATGCAGGAGTATTGGGAGGAGAAGATGAGACGTTGTTGGGAATCTATTCTCACATGATCGATTACCCTCTATACCTTCCCAACTACCCGATGGGGCACCTGATCGACTTCCAGATTGAACAGCAGGTACGCGGAAAAAATCTTGCTGAAGAAGTTGAACGGATGTACACCCAGGGCAGAATAATACCGCAGTTGTGGATGAAAAATGCAGTAGGATCTCCCATCTCTATAGAGCCTCTGCTTTCATCAACAGATGATGCACTGCAGTCATTAAATAAGTAGCTTAAAATATATATCTAACTTTAGTGAACTGTTTCGTTAAGCTAAATGAGCAGAGGACAAATTTATTTGGACTATGCCATAGCGAGAAATAGTCTAACTTTAGTGAACTATTCGCATTAAGTCAAAAGAGCAGAAGCCAAGTTTACTTTTATTATTCCTTGACGAGCGAATATCTAACTTTAGTGAACTATTCGTAGCCGTAGTTTGAATAAATAATGTAATTTTGCATTGAAATAAGGAAAGATGCCGGAGTGGTCGATCGGGGCGGTCTCGAAAACCGTTGTACTCTCGCGGGTACCAAGGGTTCGAATCCCTTTCTTTCCGCAGGAAATATTAAAGGGATGGGCGGTGACGCCATAAATGTACACGGGACTTCCAGAGGGTAGCCATAAGAGTGAATGAGAACACACTATATACACGTTACATGCAGTGGCAGGTGTGGAATTAAAGTTTTTATAAACGGACGATTGCAGTAGTTGGTTCGAGTCCGCTGCCAGCTATGAGGTGATAATTATAAACAGCAGTTTTCCTACTTTGTAATCGTAATCTAAAACAGTGAGTCCACTTTAGTTAGTCGTTTTGTTAAAAATGATTTCTGATTTTCAAGTTATTATGATGTCAAATCTTCTTATTTGAGACTTTTCAAGCAGACTAAAACAATATGTTTGAAATATTCGACCGTCAGATAGTTTACGTCAAATCTACCTACTGAATGGTTTTTCGTAGCAATAACACTATAATATACTATACCTAATTTTAACAGTTTGACCGGAACAAATACCCGTTCTTCCTTAAACAGATCATCAAAGTTCTTATTGAAAACAACTGCTTCGAAAACTGTAGGGATACAGATGAAGATATACTTGAGGAAAATTCGGCAAAAGATCCGGTAACGGAGAAAAAATCCATAACATAAATTATCATTGAGATAATTTGTAAAAAATAAGAACATGATTTTTTGCATATAAAAAAATAATATTTATCTTTGCAATGCACACGTGTGCATCTTTATTTTAATTTCATTTACTTACTTTACGAAAAGAGGATTTCATTTAGTATTTTAGTGATATTAACACGAGGGTAATTACTTCACAATTATGCGAGTGCGGAGTTAAAAAATGAAATAGAGTAGATCATTACCAATTATTTTTAACATGTGCAAGCAGACCGATAGTTGATTTGGCTCTCAACTTAATTGATTATATTTATAAATAGTTGTGTTTTCGTTGTAACAACCGTTTCCCTAAAGCTTGTATTTTAATAAGATACTACTGGCGTCGATTTGTTTTATAATGCAATGTGAAGAATAGCACAAATAGTTTTTTTTGAATAAAATAAATAATTGCGAAAGTTTTAAAAAATGACGAATTTGATCAATGACAAACCAAAAATATATTGAAAATTGACAAAAACAGAATTATTAAGAAAAACAGGATTGTATCAAATCATGATTAATTTAAACGAATTGGGGAAATTTACAAAATTAATATCACCGGAAGTTGATCAATAACGAAATTTAAACAGTTCAAAATTTGGATAAAATATTTAATGACATTCTTATGTAATATGAATTTTCATTTTTCACAATCAATTGTAGCAATTCTTGCTTTATCTACTTTTCTGTCTTCATGTAATTCCCATTTTAGAGAATGGGAACGAGCAGCAAATGACCCATCGGCTGCACATTTGGCAAAACCAACAAAAGTACAGTATGAATGGCAGGAAATGGAACGAGGAATGTTTATACAGTTAGATCCTGCAACTATACAAGAACGTGAATATGATGATGGCAGCACACCATTAAAAGATATTCGTTTTGAAAAGTTAGATGTAAATGAGTGGGTAAAAGCTGCGAAAGCATGGGGAGCAGAAGAAATTATTTTTATGCTGGCTCATAGTGGTGGCTTTTGTATGTGGCCTAGCGCAACCACTCAATATCATATTGGAAATACATCCTATAAAGGCGGTAATGGCGATGTAGTAAAAGAATTTGGAGAAGCTTGTAGACAAAATGGATTGAACATGGGCTTTTATTGCTGGTCTCCACACCCCGAAGAAGAAGCGGAAGACAACAACACGGTGACATATACTAAAATAGATAAAGTAAGTACCCGTAAGGAAGCAGATCAAATTTTACATACGCGTATTCGTGAAATAGTAGAACGATTAGGCAGTGACCACATTACAGAAATATGGATTGACCAGCCCATTAATGCTCATCTTGGAGACATATTGAAAGAATTATTGCCAAATGCTGTGGTTGCTGCTGTTGGTTGTCACGATCCATTACCTACGGTGCGTTGGCCCGGAAATGAAAAGGGAGTTGTGTCAGACCCCTGTTGGTCAGTAACTACATTAGAACGGATGAACCGTGTTTTTGAAACTCAGTTTGAAGCAGATGCTAACCAAACACAAGATGCGGATAATCCCGACGGTGATTACTGGGCTCCACATGAAGCTGATGTTCCTTTGCACAATCATTTTTGGCACATGAGGCCTGAAGCACTAAAACACCGTCGTAGTGTAAATGAATTGATGGAATGTTATATCAAGTCCGTAGGACGTAACAGCTTTCTCCTGCTGAATTGTGCTCCTCAAGCCGATGGGAGTATTCATCCTGACGATATGGAACGTTATAAAGAATTTGGAGTTGAGATAGAAAGGACCTTCGGGCATCCTATTGCTGTATTGGATAAAGAAGTTGGTAATGAACATTGTCTGAACCTACCGGTTCCCACACATGTAACTTATACAGATGTATGGGAGGCTTATAATTACGGACAGCGTATTCGCTCATATGTAATTGAAGGATTTGATGTAGACAAGAAATGTTGGATAGAATTGGCATCCGGAACATCCGTAGGGCGCAGAAAAATTGATCCGATACCAGATTGTCCATTAATTGATAAAGTTAGATTGAAAGTAAAGCAAAGTGTGGGTATACCTATGTTGAGGAAAATCATGGTACATACAAAATGAACAAATCATGTGAGAAAAACTATCTTGCCCGTCTACAAAGATATTTAAAAGAAAAGTATCTGGTGATGTGTTTTTATTCCCTTGGAGCCACTGCATTGAGGAAGGGGTTGATTGTTTAGATACATATACTCTCTTTGTACAAAATTTGGAAGAGAATCTGCTGCAAGACCATGTACATCCTTCTCTCGTTGGCTATATTTTAGTGGTATTATTCCTTTATAATTATCTAAATATTAAAGAAATTAGAAACTAAACCATTCATTTGTCTTGCATGTGGAATAACTCAATTTTTTGACAATCAAATGTGAGAATATGATTATATTTTTTTCGATATTAAATAAAACTACTATTTATAAATTCATTTTTTAATTTTATAGTGTATTATGAAAAAGAATTTTTTATTGGCAAGCTTGACGCTGTTGTTTCCATTGATTTGCCTGGGTATTGATATTAAAATCAATAATTTTCAAGAATTAGGCAATATTTATACGGAAGCTACTCGTACATTGAACGAAGTACACTCATCTGCTGACTGGACAAATGCACTCCGGACATTGGAAGAACTTCAAAAGAAATGTGAGGACAATCCGGCATTGCAGGCAGTGTTACGATTGACTTATACAACCTGTCCTCAAAATTTGAAATCTGAATATGAGCAAGCATTGAAGTTGCAATCGGAAATGCAAGATGCTGTCAAACGTTTGTCTATGGCTGGAAATCTTCAATCTTTAGATATTGCAACCAAAGTGAACTCATTTGTCAAATCGGTATATTTGCAAGAGCTTGTATATGATGAGCGTATAGGTGAAGAAGGTGCTCCTTATGAAACCAAAGAACAACGTGATGCAAGAATGAAATGGTGGAGAGATGGCAAATTTGGGATGTTTATTCATTATGGGCTTTATTCTGGCTTAGCAGGTGAATTCCAGGGAGAAAAATATGAAGGATGTGTTGAGTGGATTCAAATGCAGTCTGGTGCAGATTTTGAAACTTATAAAAAAGAGGCAATGCCTCGTTTCAATCCTAAATCTGGAATGGCAGAGAAATGGGTAAAACTGGCAAAAGAAGCCGGATGTACTTATACGGTACTGACAAGTCGTCATCACGAAGGCTTCAATATGTTTGATACACCACATTATGATTTCAATGTAAAGAATAAAAAAGGTATAGACATCGTAAAAGAATATGCAGCTGCATGCGAAAAAAATAATATAAAAGCTGGATATTATTTTTCTCTGTTAGACTGGAATCATCCTGATTATGATCCTACTAATTCTGGCATTTCATACCCAGAAGGAAACTATGAAGCAGAAAAACAGGGAAAACGTCATTTTGGAAACCATGAGAAATACAAGGAATATCTATTTAATACTTTCAATAATTTAATCAACCAATATAAAGTGGATTTGATTTGGTGGGATTTCAGCCAACCCAAATTTCAGGGAGATTATGCATGGGGGGCAACCCGCTTAATGAAATCCTTATTCGAAAAACACCCAAAAGCAATTCAAAACAATCGTCTTTATCATTCTGACAACCATCTGAGTGAAGGAGGAATAAAAGTTACCCCCACTTGGAAAGGTGATTATTCTACTGCTGAACATCATGTCCCGGCTACAGGCATTGATGGTGATTGGGAAGCCTGTCAAACATTGAATGGAACTTGGGGGTATTCATCTTTTAACCAAAAATGGAAGTCTGCTGATGAACTTATTCATGAACTGATAGATGTAGTAAGTAGAGGGGGAAATTTCCTTTTGAATATTGGCCCTGAGCCTGACGGTTCCATACCCGAAGAGAGTGTGGAAATTTTCAAGACAATTGGAAAATGGATGAAAGTAAATGGCGATGCCATCTACGGAACCAGAGCTAATCCTTTCGACAAAGAGTTTCAATGGGGACGAGTGACTCGCAAAGGTGATAATAAATTATATCTCATTCTTTACTCCGAACCTGAAAATGGGAAAATAGAAATACCCTGCTCTTTTGAAAAAGGGGTGGTTAAAGCACATTTACTGCAGAACGGGAAAAAAGTAAAATTATCACAGTTCAATGACAAGAACCAATGCATATTAGACGTAAGTCATGTCCGTATAGAACAACCTGCAACAGTTATAGAGTTAACAGGGAAATGGAAGTTGTAAAATATATTAATTCATATTATTAATGTATTATTAAAGCAGAAAACTAGTTGGGAATGTAATTCAAATTGTGTGAGGAATTAAAATTATAATCAACCATTTATTGAAGATAGATTGCGTTGTATAACGTAGAAGTAAGAAGTAATGATTGGTATATAATCTGGCACAATTTGAATTACAATTCCAACCAACTTATTTGAATATTATAATGAGCTCCTTATTTTCAATTTCAATGGTAATATAACATCTTCCTTTATCTCGGTTTTTTGTTCTATCTGTTTTATGAGAAGACTGAATAGTGTTTGTGACAAGTTATCAATAGATTGAGACAAAGTTGTTAATTGCGGATCACATACAGCTCCCATTGGGTTATCATCAAAGCCAATAACAGCGACATCATCGGGAATGGTAAATCCCTTTTCTTTTAGGAAATTCATCGTTCCAATGGCAATTTCATCATTAATGCATATTATGGCATCTGGTATTTCTTTTTCTTTAAACAGTAAAGAGGCCGATTCGTATCCGTCATTGATAAATATTTGCTTCGCATTTATAGATCTATTATAAGACAAGCCTGCATCTGAAATAGCTTCATTATACCCGTTCAGCCTATCTTTAAATATTCTCATATGGCTATTAAACGAAATGTAAGCAATGTTTTTTTTATTCCGCTTTATTAATTCATCGACTACCATTCGAATTGCATGATAATTATCCAATGTAATTGTAGAATATTGAGTCTTTACCGGTACTCTGTCAAAAAAAACTAATGGAATTCCTTCTTCTTTTAATTTATCGAAATGAGCGGTTGATTTAGTTTTTAATCCCACTGAAATGGCAACGCCTGCAACACGCAAACTAATTAATGAGTTTATAATTTTTTTTTCTATATATGGGTTATCATTTGATTGGAATATCATTATCATATATCCATTATTATAAGCTAATTCAGTTATGGAAGAAATTAGCCTTGAAAAAAAATGATGCTTGAAATCAGGAATGATGAATGAAATAATTCTGCTTTGCCTATTTCTTAAATTTTGAGCTAATAGATTAGGGGTATATCCTAAATTATGAGCTTCCTGTAATACTCGGTTTCGAGTTTCTTCTTTTATTTTTTTACTGCCATGCAAAGCTCTTGATACAGTAGTGTGATGTATGCCTAACTGTTTGGCTATATCTTTTATAGTTACTTCTTTTTTCATAATCATTATTGAAACAAGGGATATATTAATGACTTTTGATATAATATCTTAAAAATAATAACATAATAACTAACTTATATATCTGACAAATATAGTGATTATATCGCAAGATAATTATAACCAGTAAATCGAAAACTTTAGTACAACGAAATTTGTAGCAAAGCTATAACAAGATTAAATCGTTTTTGTAAAATTAATTTCACATTTGATATATCGCTGTTAAATAGAATGATATACATTAATTTGCAGGAAATTCTGTGCTCACTAGCCTGCCTTAACAATATTTTACATAAAATAAGAATATTATTTTTTGCATATATAAAAATAATATTTACTTTTGCAATGCACACGTGTGCATTTTTGCTTTTAGTACATTATCAACATAAAAAATGGATTCAATTCAGTGTCTTGATGATATTTAATTATCTCAAAAAAAATAGTTGACGTAAGGTAAAACACTTATTATAAATGCATTAAACAAAATGCAACATTCACATGTCAAATACAAAAAAAGTTATTAAAAAATATTGTGCAGCCTAAGTGCATGCGCATGTATTAAAAAAATCAACAACAAATGTTGTCTGGAGTTAATTACTGTGACCTGTGGAGTATCAACAGATGAAGTTGCCTTGAAGTTGGCATTAATTTCCATCGTTATTTGGGCATATGCTTTTGCCGTGTTAAAAGAGTTGACAGGAATATTAGCTGATTTTATACTATCAATGGTCACACAGTAAAGCATGATTGATTAGGCACGTTTTAATATATAGTCGATGCTTGTGACAATGGTGTGAGTATTGAAAAAGAGATAAATGCTTCACACATAACGAATGTATATTTCAAATTTATTGATGTAATTGCCCTTTTATTTGAAGGTATACTTGGCATATGGCATTGTAATTACGTCATTGAATGATTATTAATATTTATCAAATTTTTCTATTAGAATTGCTCTAAATGTAATGTATTGTTTCACTTAAAAATTTATCACATGTAAAAATTTATCACATGAAAAAAAGCAAATTAATTATTTTTATGGTATTGTCTGCCTTTATGCAGCTCAAAGCTCACCAAGCTCCAATGAATGAGATATCCATTAGTTTGAATGCGCTATCCTCTCAACAACAATCATCAAAAGTCGAAATTAAAGGTATGGTAATAGACATCAATAATGAACCGATGATTGGTGTTAATGTATTTTATACATCGAAAGAGGGAGGGATACAAGCTGGAACATCAACTGATATGGATGGGAACTATGTTTTGCAAGTAGAAAGAGATGCTGAAGTGACATTCAGACTTATCGGATACAAAACATCGACAATACGTTTTACGGGAAACAATGCAAATGCATTTCGCGTAGTAACGATGTTTGAAGATTCAGAATTGCTTGACGAAGTTCAAATTGTAGCATTTGGCCGACAAAAGAAAGAGAGTGTCGTTAGTTCAATATCAACGATTAAGCCGGCAGAGTTGAAAATACCTTCAAGCAATTTAACCAACTCGCTTGCCGGCCGCATTTCAGGTTTGGTATCTTATCAACGTTCGGGTGAGCCGGGGGCTGACAATGCCGAATTCTTCGTTCGTGGTGTCACCAGTTTCGGTTATTCAAAATCTCCTCTTATCCTGATTGATGGTTTGGAATTAACTACTGAAGATTTAGCACGTTTGAACACCGATGATATTGAGAGTTTCTCAATACTTAAAGATGCTACATCTGCTGCTCTTTACGGTTCACGTGCTGCAAATGGTGTAATCATGGTTACCACCAAACAAGGAAGTGAAGGAAAAGCTCGTGTTTCATTTCGTGTAGAAGGTTCATTGTCTTCACCTGTAAGCAAAGTTAAAACAGTTGATCCAATTTCATATATGGAACTGTTTAATGAAGCTATTTCGACTCGTAACCCTTTGGAAAGAGCAAGGTACTCACAAATGCAAATTGATAATACCAAAGCAGGATTGAACAAAAACGTTTATCCGGCTACGGATTGGTATAATTTATTGTTCGCAGACCAAACATGGAATCAAAGATACAATATGAATATCAATGGAGGTGGTAAAGTTGCCCAATACTATATCGCAGCCAACTATAGTCATGATAACGGTAACTTGAAAGTAGATAAAAGAAACAACTTTAATCAAAACATATCTATTAATAGAGTTAATGTTCGTTCAAATATAACCATCAACATGGCCCCTACTACCAAGGTTGCAATTCGCATGAATGGCAGCTTCGATGATTACAAAGGTCCTGTTCATGATGGTACTAAAGTTTATTCTATGATTATGAAAACCAGCCCGGTTGATTATCCAGCTTATTTTGATGCTGATGCTGATCATAAATACACCAACCATATTTTGTTCGGTAACAATAATCAAGCTAATGCACTTAACCCATATGCAGAGCTGGTAAAAGGTTATAGAAACTATAGCCGCACTTTCTTATCAATGCAAGCAGAGTTAAATCAAAAATTAGATTTAATCACCAAAGGGTTGAATTTCAGATTATCGGTTAACACGAACAGAACCGGTTTCTATGAATCATCACGTCAATACAATCCATACTACTATTATGTAGATAGCTACGATAGGATTAAAGATGAATATGTCCTTTTTAACTCTAACGAGCAGACAGGTACTGAATATCTTAACTATACAAAAGGTAATGAATATAGTTTAAGTGTTGTTTATCTTGAAACTGCACTTAACTATGCCCGAGCCTTCAATGATAAACATGATGTATCAGGTCTTATGGTTTTCACTATGCGTGACGAATCAAGATCGGCAGCCTCATCATTATCTCAATCACTTCCTTATAGAAATTTAGGCCTTGCCGGACGAGCAACTTATGGTTATGACTCACGTTACTTTATTGAAGCTAACTTTGGTTACAATGCATCTGAACGTTTCCATAAATCACACCGTTGGGGTTTCTTCCCATCAGTAGGTTTTGGATGGATACTTACTAACGAAGAATTTATGAAAAATGTGAATAACAACGTCCTTTCTTTGTTAAAGTTTAAAGGAACTTATGGTAAAGTAGGTAACGAGAGAATTGGTGATGTAAACGACCGTTTCTTCTATCTTTCTAATGTTAATTTATCTGCAACTACCGGACCTGGTTTCGGTTTAAATATGAACAGGCCGATTCACAGGCCAACAACAAGCATTATACGTTATGCCAATAATAACATTGGGTGGGAAGTTGCTAATAAATTAGACTTAGGTTTCGAATTAGAACTATTCAACGATTTCGTAATTATTGCTGACTACTTCCGTGAAGATCGTAGTAATATCCTACAATCTCGTGCATCTATAACCGATGAAATTGGAGTTGAATTTCCGGATAATGTAAAGGCTAACATCGGTAAAGCATTCTCTCAAGGTTTTGATGGTTCTATCGACTACAATAAATCATTCAACAAAGATTTGTGGTTACAAGGCCGTGTTAACTTTACTTATGCCAAAGGTAAGTTTAATTTATATGAAGAACCTGAATATGCCGATGCGCCATGGTTGAGCCACATTGACCAACCTATTACACAGCAATGGGGTTATGTTGCAGAACGTTTGTTTGTTGATGAAAACGATGTGAAGAACTCACCTTCTCAATTTGGTGATTACAAGGCAGGTGATATTAAATACAAAGATATCAATGGTGACGGTGTTATCAACTTTAAAGACAGAGTGCCAATTGGATATCCTACAACTCCAGAAATAATTTACGGTTTCGGTTTATCATTAGGATACAAGAATTTTGATCTCTCGGCTTTCTTTCAAGGTTCAGGACGTTCATCATTCTGGATTGACCAAGGAGCTACTGCACCATTCGTCGCATCTTCAATGGACAATAGGATTGGCAACAACACAATGTTGAAAGCTTATGCTGATGATTACTGGTCAGAAAGTAATCAAAACATATATGCTTTGTGGCCTCGTTTGTCATCTTACGTAATTGAAAATAATAACCAAACCAGTACTTGGTTTATGCAAGACGGTTCATTTTTGCGTTTGAAATCGGTAGAAATTGGTTATACTATATCCAAAAAAATTCAGCGTAAACTACTCATCGACAACTTCCGTATCTATGTTGATGGTTCAAATCTTCTTACATTAAGCAAGTTTAAATTGTGGGATCCTGAAATGGCAGGAAATGGTTTAGGATATCCTATTCAGAGAGTTATAAATTTTGGCTTACAGATTGGATTTTAAAATAGTTTAACTATGAAACATATATCAATAATATTTAGCATTCTTATGGCAATCATGTCATTTGGCTCTTGCAGTTACCTGGATATTATTCCAGACAACGTTGCAACGCTTGATCATGCTTTTGCAGATGAAACAACTGCCGAAAGATATCTATTTACATGCTATGCCGGCCTTCCGAAAGAGCATAACGGCAATACCGATCCCGCAATGGCAGGATCATACGAATTCTGGCAAAAAGATTCTTATACAGAAATTGATGCCCCTTTTAAGACTCCTTTTAGAATTAAAGACGGGTTCCAAAATTCTAACAATCCTTATGTAGATAATTATAGAGGTACTAATGGAGGTACTCCATTGTACAAAACTATAAGGAAGTGTTATATCTTTCAAAATAACATTGATAAGGTGATTAATATTAGCGAGCTAAATAAGCAGCGCTGGATTGCTGAATCAAAAGTAATTATTGCTTATTGCTACTTCTATCTGGTACGTCAATATGGCCCGGTACCTTTGATTACTAAAGAGTATTCAATTGACTCTAGTACTGATGATATTCGTTTAAATCGTAACACAATGGACGAATGTGTCAATTTTATTGTTACTACTTTAGATGAAGCCGCTGATCATTTACCACCAGTAATTAGCAACAAATCTGAAGAGTTGGGCCGTTTTACTCAGCCTATTGCTTTGACCCTAAAAGCAAAAACTCTTTTATTGGCAGCAAGCCCATTGTTCAATGGTAATGCATACTTGGCCGACTGGACAAACCCTGATGGAAAAGCTTTATTGAGCCAATACGATGAATCAAAATGGGAAAAAGCTCGTGAAGCTGCTAAAATAGCCATTAACGCATGCCACGAAGCAGGCATAAAACTTTACAAATATGAGTCAAGTTCAATTGCTAAACCACGTAGAATGGACTTGACATTGAGAGGTGCTGTTACAAACAGAGACTGGACTGACGAGTTGATCTGGGGCAATGTTCAAGCTAACACTCATAACCTGCAAACAGGATCAATAGTTAACTTCTTAGGCGTAACAGAAGCTGCAGGGGGAGGTGTGATCTACCCAAACTTTTGCGTTACTTTAAACACAGCAAAACGTTTCTATACAGCCAACGGATTGCCAATGGAAGAAGATCCAGCATGGGCTAATAAGAAAATAACTGATTTGCGTTTACCTACAGCTGAAGAAATCGACTATGTAGCACCAAATGAAATGCAAGCAGAATTTAATCTTCAACGCGAGCCACGTTATTACTCTGCCATATCATTCAATAGGGCAAAACGCTACTCGAATGGTAACAATGGTGATAACTTCCACATTGTAAGAGGTTATAAAGGTGAATCTGCCAACAAACAAGGTTACTCCAGTGGTTGGGGAGACAAGACAGGTATGAAAGCGATGAAATTGGTTAATCCTGAAACTACTTTAACAGGTAGTGCACAAACATCTACATTTAATTATGTTCCTTATCCTTTCCCTCTATTGCGCTTAGCCGATCTTTATTTGATGTATGCTGAAGCTGCAAACGAAGCTGGCGACCCAGATGGCGATGCTATTCACTACATCGATTTGGTACGCGAGCGTGCCGGATTAAAAGGTGTTGTGGAGTCATGGAATAATTCTACCAATCCTAACAAACCAACTACTAAAGATGGTTTAAGATTGATTATCCAACAAGAACGTGATATTGAATTGGCATTCGAAGGACACAATTTCTGGGATATCCGTCGTTGGTTGAAACTTGAATCAGTGAACAACCAGCCTATCACTTGTTGGGATACTGAAGGAAAAACTCCTGAAACATTTTATACTGAAACTGTGAGAAAAAGGCCTAACTTCAAAAAGAAGGACTATTTATGGCCTATTGCTCAAGAGAGTATGGTTAAGAATCCGGCCTTAGTTCAAACAAAAGGATGGTGATAAATTAGTTAAACAAACAATCATATAAGATATGAAAATAAAAATTTTATCATTAATATTCACACTTCTTTGTATATTCATCTATTCCTGTACAAATGAAGATGATCTTAAAGTGCCAATAAAGGTTGACACTAATCCCCCTGCCGCACTTACTGCTGCAGATGTAAGTTACCGTCCAATCGCAGGTGGTGCTGTTATTAAATATTCACTACCTGATGAGAAGGATTTACGTTGTGTTGAAGCTCAATATACCATTACAAGTGGCAAAAAATTCACTGTTAGAGGATCATTCTTGTCCGACTCTTTAATAGTGGAAGGTTATCGCGATACTAACGCACATGACATTAAATTATATGTAGTAGATAATTCAGAAAATTATTCTGAGCCATATACATTGTCTTTCGTGCCTAACCAATCGCCATTGGACGCAGTTCTAGAATCATTAACTGTATACCCCGACTTTGGCGGTATGCAAATAACTTGGGATAATGTAGACCAAAGTACTATTGCATTGTTTATTTACAGAATAGAGTCTCCTGATACAATATTGATAGATCAATTCTACTCTAAAAACGCAAAAGGTGAATTAACCATACGTGGTGAAAAGAGTAAAAAGACCGAATACTTAGTACAAATCAGAGACCGTTGGAATAACTATACTGATATGAACAATTTTACCATTACCCCTCTTTATGAAAAAGAACTCGACTATACTAAATTGACTATCCCAGGTTCTGAGTATTTTATCAATATCAGTAATCCAAGTGGTATGGGAAAATGGTGGGATGACCAAAAATCTGCTCCAGGATGGGGTGACATTTTCTGGCCGGCAGGCGATAAACCATTGCCACATGTTTCTACAGTGAAATTTCCAACTCCTACCACATTGTCACGCATTGTATTATGGCAATATGCATGGGGCGCTACCAACTATTCACACTTCTATTATGGTGCTAATGTTCGTGTATTGGAACTTTACGGTTCAACGGAAGTCAATCCATCAACTGAAGATCCTGTTAATAATCCTTCATGGAAGTATATTATGACTTGCGAAATTAAAATGCCTTCGGGAGGTTGGGTAAATAATGCTTCTATGACAGAGGAAGACTTTGATGTTGCCAAGAATCGAGGACACGAATTTGTGCTACCATTAAGTGAGGTCCCAGTAAAATACACCTATTTGCGATTCAGAGTAACCACTACTTTTGACGGTGCTAATTCAGGTGGTTTGCTTTCCGAGGTTAATCTTTTTGGTGACGACCGCCTTGAAGGTGAGGAAGATGAAGATTAAGGTTGAAAAGAAACCAATTAATTTCTAAATAATATTTAATTGATCAGAAATATGAAAAACTATATATTAGTTCTAATATCGATATTAATGATTACATCATGCGATAGTTACTTGGATAAACATCAAGTATACTTGGAAGATGGTGAAACGGTTTACCTTCAAAAGGTAGATTCGGTATCAATTTGCCCCGGCAATAAACGAGCAGAATTTAAACTATTCTATTCGAATGGTAATAAATTGAACCATACAATTCTTTACTGGAATAATGGTGCTAATTCAATAACATTCGATTGTGAAGGCTTGAAGGCTGGTAAAGACTCTTTAATTATTATCCATGAAATGGAAGAAGGAAATTACAGTTTTGAGATTGTAAACGTTAATAAATATGATCAACGTTCGCTCAAAGTTCCAGCATTTTCCTCTATCTATGGAGATGTTTATGCTAGTGGATTAACGAATAGAGTTATAAAAAAAGTTTCCAAAATCAACCAAGATCAGGGAGTAAAGATAGAATGGCATGTACCACCAAGTAATTATAATAAGCTTGAAGTAAAGTATATCTCGCCTGAAGACAATTCTGTAAAAATTGTTACAGTAGAAAATTCCGATAATGTAGTTATTAATGAAATACCTAAAGGCAAAGTAATTAAATATAGAACATTCTATAAACCAGAGGAGTTAGCTATTGATCTGTTTCCTGCCGAATGGAGTAATGATATTGTAATTCCATAAAAGCATGTTCATATACACTGTTGCTGTCCAGTAAAAAGGGCATAACAAATCATTGCGAAACTGACCCCAAGAGTCAGTTTCGCTTTGTTTTTTGTCTCAATTAAGTCGGTAAGCCCAATGTGTAAAAGTTTAGACTTGAGCTGATTGTGGGCATCTTTTAATTTATGGATTTGAGTTTTCTTCAGACATAGCTGCCCAGAATGGGAAATTGGTAAGAGAAGATAGGCATATAGGCTTTGCTATCTTTATCTGTTTTTTACTGTTATTATGCTGGAGAACAGATTGTAGGCTGCCTGTAGATAATTTTGCCTGGACTGTTGAATCTTAAGTTGCTCACTGAGCAGGTCGGTTTGCTGTATATACCCTTTGTCGAACTGTAACTGAACTGCTTTTGAATTTTGTTGACTCATCTCCCAATTTTCGCGACTAAGGCGATAGCTCTCTTTTCTTACCTGCAGAAGCGAGAGTTCATTGAGTAGCTCTTTCTCCCTGTTGTTTCTAATGTCACGCAGGTTCTCCGCCTCTATCTGCTTTTGTAGTCGTAAGCGGGAAACCTCACTCGATGTGGTGAGTGACTGTGTAACCGGTACTTTCAGGGAAACGCCGATATAGCTGTTCCCCCTCCAGTATTTGTTGTTGAAAAACGATGGTTCGTTGTTGTAGTAGCTGGAACCGTAATAGCCGTTAATGGTTAGGGTGGGGGCATATTTCCATGAGGCCGTTTTCAGCCTTAGTATTGCCAGATTCACCACCTCCTGCTGTCGTAGCTCCTCAAGGTTGTTCAATGCAGGAGTGTAGGATGAATTTTCTTCAATATTCTTCAGCAAAGCAGTAATATCTTCTTTTAAGTTGAGTGATGCAATGTTTTCGAGTGTTACTTCCATGCCCATCAGGTAAAGTAGTTCCGCTTTTCGCTCCCCGGCAATCTTTTCAGCTTCCAGGAGGTTGGCAATCGATTCATTGTAGATTCTATTTGCATCGTTTTTCACCGCAAGTGTAATTCTCTCTTTCATATAGAGCTGATTTGCATTGTTCAACAGGCCGGCATAATAGACTGTATCCTTCAAAAGCAGAAGCTTCTGCTCTTCTGCAATTACGCATTCAGCATAGGCGAGAGCAAGCCTCTCCTTGAAATCATCAATTGAAATCTGTGCTTCATACTCCTGAATTCTTAACTGTTGCTTCTGTTGTGCAACTCGATGTAACTTTTCAGGATTGAACAGGTCGTACTTTAGGTTAACACCTGCAGAGGAGTTCCATTTCGTGTTAAACTGCAGGTACATAATCTCACTCTCCGGTGATGAGGGATTGAAAGCATGTGCAGGTACCGGGGTTGCCGGAATTATAAGGTTGCGTCTCAATTCTCCTGACAGATAAATGTCGGGGATGTGTTCCAGGCGGCTTTCTTTAACCTGAATAGTTACATCTTCCAGCTTCAGCTTCTCTACACTCAGTATGGGTGAATGACCCAGTGCATAGTCCATAGCTCTGTCAAGCGTAAGCGATTCAGAAATTGGTTTTTGTGACAAAGCTTCTCTTGGGGGATTTTGTTCAACAACTTTCTTTGAATGCTCGTGTGACACAGCTTCCTTTGCGGGTAATTGTGCAACAGAAGCAGCCGATAGAATGAATATTGCTATGAGTGTAATTTTTTTCATAGGAAAAATAAATTTTAACGAAACACCGATGATGGTTCCACTTTTTTTAGTTTATTGATCGAAAAATATGAACTGCCCACTGAAATGAGTAATGTCACTGATAAGAGGAAGATGAGAAAGGGAGGTGTCAGGCCGATAATCAGCCCGGCTTTTGCCATACCCGCTTTGGTGATAATTAGCAATAACAGGGAAACGGTGAACCCAACTACGGCGTAGATAACCGATTGGGATATAACGAGTAGGCTTATATAATGGCCCGATGCCCCTATAGCTTTCAGTGTTCCGTAATCTTTTATCCGATCGTAGGTGGCAGAATACATAGTGAGCCCGATAATGAAGAAACCGCTGATGATACCGAAAATTATAAGAGTTCCGAAACTCATACCCATATTGTTTGCCGTCATTACATTTACAATTGTAGTTTTACTGAGCATATCGGAGCGCCATGCCTTAAGGTCGGGTGCAATATGGTTGATCTGTGAAATAACCGGCTCAATTTTGTCAGGGTCTTTTACTGTGACAATGATTCCGCTGACCATAAAACCTGATAATCCGGAATAGAACCGTGCTTTTGATGTGGTTGTATAGATTAGCGGAGTAGAAAATCCTTTAGCACTTTTTGTTGTTACACCAATAGTGGCCGTTTTTCCGTTGATTTCAAATTGAGTACCCTGCTGAAGGTCAAAACCGAATGTTCTGTTGTCGTAATAATCGGAAGATACCATATCGGGAAAAGAAAGGTTATGTATGTCGCCAGACAGGAGCAGTCCAGGATGAGGACCTGCTGCCATGGCAGGATAATCACTGCCTATTATCATTGCCGGTGCATCATTGCCGTTGGGGAGCTTGACCGATACGTTCGCAACAATAAAGCCATGGGTCTCATCCACCCCTTCAACGCTCCTTAGCTGATTCACCCATCTTATATCGAAAGGAGAGAGCTGATTCACGTTATTGGTCTGTCTCTTTACTACAAAAATCTGTGCATAGTCGGAATTTGAATTACCTACAATGCCGCCGATAAGATTTGCAAGGTAAAAGAACATGCCCAACTCCACTCCAATCAGGTAGATACTGATGACTATAGCAGTGAGGATACCCAGGCTTTTGGATTTTTCAAATCGTACAAATTTATAGGCTGTCGAGATCATGGTCGGTTAATTTAGATGGACTGTACATTCCACTTTTGTATCGATAAGTAGATCTTTTCGCATACTGTGCAGAGATACTTCTATCTCACGTATGCGACGGTCTTCCAACTCATTGCCGCTGTCTGAGAAGAGAGATTTTCGCTTCAGGTAGGGTGAGATGTGCAGGATTTCTCCCAAAGCCGTAACGGCAGAGTCCCCCGGCAGATTTATTGTACAGTGCATTCCCAAAGCCAGATCACGTGCATATAACTCATCTATCTCAGCCATCACAATGAGCGGCGCATCGGGTGCGATGCGTCCGTAAGTCTCATATAGGCTTAGCGCTTCACCAGCACGGGGTGTGATATCAAGCAGAATCCCGTCGAACGGTGCCTGGAACCGGGTACGGGCCAGATCTTTTATCCGTGAAGATCGCTGTATGGTTATTTCTTTGAGTTGTGCCTGTTGTTCACGGTAGTCGTTTTCCATTTTTTTCAACAGTTCGCAACCCTTATCATATTCATTCTGCAATTTGCGTACATCCTCTCCGGTAGCGGCTCCTGCCTCCAGCAGCTCACGGGCATCGGTCAGCAGGCGAAGTTTTTCGACCAGTGAAATCCTCTCATGTTCCAAAGCTGCAGCTGCTGAACCCACGGCATTTTGCTGAGAGATGATACGGGTGTCGCTCTCTTTTACCGAAAGCATTTCGTCTGTCATATCCAGTAGGAGCAACAGATCTCCCTCCTTTACCGTGTCACCTGGTTTGGCACACACCTTTGTTACAATTCCCGAAGCGGGGGAGGCTAGCTCGCTGACTCCTCCATGGGGAGTGATCTTTCCTATTCCCACTATACGTGAAGGGGATGACAGTGTTACGGTAACCTGCCGATCTTTTTGATTACTGCAGGCTGAGGTGATCACCAGTGATATCAAAAGCAATAAAAAATCTTTTTTCATTTATATATGGTTTACTTTTTTTATTTAAATCATATGTTTGAAATCTGAATCTTCGATTTAAAAATCCTCTTCCGAACCGCTGTCGACTATTTTTCCTTCAGAGACATATATTGTACGGTCTGCATATTTTTTTAACCTCATGTCGTGAGTTACAATGATTACCGCCCTGTTATCACGGGATAGATTACTCAACATATCCATCACCTGTTTTGCACTTTGGTGATCGAGAGAGGCAGTAGGCTCGTCGCACAATATTAATCTGGGGTCGGTGATAAGTGAACGGGCAATTGCAATGCGTTGCTGTTGTCCTCCACTCAGGTTGCGCGGAAGATTGTTTTTCCGGTCTTCCATGTCGAAGGTGCGTATCAGTTCAAGTGCTCTTTTCTTTGCCTCTTTCCGGCTTTTACCCTGCAAGATTAGCGGATGCATGATGTTCTCCAAAGCATTTAGTGGTGCTAGCAGGTTAAAGCCCTGAAATACGAAGCCTATATGATTCAGTCTTAATGAGCCCAGGGCTCTTTCCGAAAGCTCGTTTACACAGGTGTCGCCCACCCACACCTTGCCCATGGTGGGATAGATCACGCAGCCCAGCAACGATAAAAGTGTTGTCTTGCCGGAGCCTGAAGGGCCTACTATAAGCGTTACCTCACCTTTGTTGAATGCAATTGTAGAGGGGTGAAGCGCAACAATAGTAGTATCTCCTGTTTTATACTCTTTCCCGGCATCAGAAAGTCGTGCCGCAATATTCATATTCAATTGTTTTTACAGCAAAGTAATACATTTACGGACTAAATAGCAAATAAATTTGTATAATATTTATATAAATAGTACATTTACGTCTATAATTGTATTATATGAGGACAAAAAAAATATTATTGGGAATTATTGATGAACTGGAAAAGTTTGAGAATACGCTCTCGAATGATGATACACCGGAAATTGACGATTTTATACTATATTTATGTAGCAAAAATGTTGATCTTCGAACTTCAGCCGAAGTCCAGATAGCTCAACAGATTAGCCTGTTGCACCGCTATTCCAAATTTTATGTAAAAAAATTGCTGAAAAATTCTCTATTGCAGACGATGGATGAATATACCTATCTGATTTCGCTCTTGAATTGTGAAAGCCTCTCCAAAACGGAGTTAAACAACATGAATGCAATGGAGAAGACATCTGGTAATGAAGTTATAAACCGGCTGCTTAGAAAAGAGCTGATAGATCAACGTCGTGATGAGGCTGACAGACGGAGTATGCGTGTTTTTATTACCGGAAAGGGACGAAATGAGCTTATTACTATCTTCCCTGATTTGAAAAAAAGTGCTTTTTTATTGTCTTATCCTCTTTCGCCGAAACAAAAAGGACTGTTTGCCGGTATACAGAAAGAGCTCTGCTCTTTTCATCAACGAATATTCATGAGTGGCAAAGAAAAGAGTTTGGATGAGATTGTAGCAGAGCTTGACAGCGCCTCTGATTAGAAGACAGCAGGGGAATACAGAAATGTTCTTTTTTGTAAAAATAGCTTACCATGTTAACAAGGCTTCTGATTAGAAGGCAACAGGGAATACCTGTTTTGTCAGGGATCATTTTTATTTTACAGCTCTTATTATCTCCCGTTTTCCAGGAGGCCCCGGAAGGCGCTCCACAAAAAAACCGGATACTTGAAGCATTCTCCTGACAGACCCCTTAGCGCAATAGGTGGTGAGTACAGCTCCGCAGTTGCTGAGTGAATAGAGGGTGTCGAAAATTTCCTGTGTCCACATTTCTGGCTGCTTCTCAGGTGCGAAGGCATCGTAATAGATCACGTCAAATGTTTGATGTGGCCGAAAATCCGGGAGTTCTTGAACATCAATCAGAAGTTTATTAAGTGTAAAGTCTGGGGTTATTTCTGTTGGGGTATTCCAAGGCGAATTGTGTAGACTTATAAACACTTCATTTTGGGTTGGGGCCAGAATCCTGCTGTAGTTTAATTTCTCAGCATTTATAACCGGGAGTGGGTAGAGCTCAAAAGTTGTGTAATTTACCTTTCTGTTCTTTTTTTCGCTGTCCAGGAGAGTCATGAAAGCATTCAGGCCCGTGCCGAACCCAATTTCCAGGAGGTTGACCGTCTGCTTATCGCAATAATTGAGCCCGGCATTGATGTATATATGGCCCGACTCCTGAATGGCACCGTGCGTGGAGTGGTAATGTTCATTCAGTTCAGGCACAAACAGTGTGTGCGATCCATCTTTAGTTGTTTCAATAATGGCCTTCATATATTTATCTGACAAACAAAATTAGGAAATCTTTGTTTACTATTTCATCCTCGGGTGAATTTTTTTAATTTTGTATTTAAATGGCCTGAAGTCGTGTGTTACTTAATACATATTGGCAGATTGAGGTTTTGCTAAAATTATTTTTAGTTCTGCAGGATAAGAAAAACAGGCAATCAGGTGATTTACACTACAAAGAAATAATTTAATCGGATGAATAAATATCTTTGCATTATTTTGATTTTTACGCTTGCTCAGGCATGTAACTCAGCTTCTAAAAGAGGTGAAGCTGATAATAAAAGGGTGTTGACTGTTACTATTGAACCCCAGCGTTACTTTCTTGATCAGATTGTTGGTGACGCGTTTACCATTAATACACTGGTCCCACCCGGAACAAGTCCCGAGACATATGAACCTGCACCATCGGTTATGATTGAGATGGGGAAAAGCATTCTCTATTTTAAGGTGGGAAATCTGGGGTTTGAAAATGCGTGGACGGCACGCTTATCCAGCAACAACCCAGATGTGGGTATTGTGGATTGTTCTGCCGGAATAGAATTAATGGGCGGGCATGATCATAGCCACTCAGATGAGGATAGCCATTTGCACGGCGCCATGGATCCCCACGTGTGGTCATCACCAAGGGCTGTGAAGATTTTTACAGGGAACATGTTAGATGCTATTGTAAATGTTGATACTGAGAACGAAGAGCTGTATCTCTCCAAATTTGAAAAACTATCTGATAAAATTGACAGGACAGACAGCCTTATTCGTAACCTGTTACAGCATACGCCTTCCCGGTCGTTTATCATATACCATCCCGCACTGGGCTATTTCGCAAAGGATTACGGCCTTCGTCAATACAGTGTTGAGTTCGAAGGTAAGAGCCCCTCTCCCTCGCAGATTAAGGATCTGATAGACATTGCAAGGAGGGAGAAGATAAACACAATTTTTATTCAACGTGGCTTTGATATTAAAAATGCTGAGGTGATTGCAAAAGAGATCAACGCAAAAGTATTTGAGATTGACCCGTTGAAGTATGAGTGGGATGAGGAACTGCTTCGTATTGCATCTATCTTAGCACGTGAAACCGATGAATAAACTGATAGAAATATCGAATCTTACGGTTGGCTATGATAACAAACCGAAAGTACTGACGGATGTGTCAGTTACTATTTACGGTGGCGACTTCCTTGGTATTATCGGCCCAAATGGCGGTGGAAAGACTACACTGTTGAAAGCGATACTGGGATTATTAAAGCCATATTCGGGAACAATCAGTTTCTTTGAAAACGGGAAAAAGGTACCTTCTATTAATATGGGCTATCTGCCTCAGATAAACCAGATTGATAAGAAATTTCCTATCTCTGTGTCGGAAGTGATCTTGTCGGGACTGACTCCCCCGAAGCACCTTTTAAGTAGATTCAGGCTGGAAGAGAGGCAGAGCGTGAGAAGGGTGGCCGAACGTCTTGGTATAGACCATCTTTTAAAACGTGCCATAGGAGAGCTGTCTGGTGGCCAGCTGCAGCGTGTGTTGCTTGGAAGGGCAATAATTGACAATCCGAAACTGATTATTCTGGATGAGCCCAGTACTTACGTGGATAAATTTTTTGAAAGTAATTTTTACAAGCTTTTAGGTGAAATAAATAAAGATATTGCCATTGTGCTGGTATCGCACGATGTGGGAACTATACTCTCTCTCGTGAAAAATATCGCCTGCGTGAACCAGGGGCTACATTATCATCCGGGTACAGATATATCGCAGGAGTGGCTTGCAGGTGCCTATGAGTCCTGTCCTATAGAAATACTTGGGCACGGCACGCTCCCGCACAGGGTGCTTATGAATCATGACCATGTGGAAAATGATTTGCATTCCAACGATTAGATAACTGGCCTAAATGAAAAATTTCAACTCTCTAACTATGTTTGATAAGATACTCCGCTATCTGCACGGCATTTAGCGCTGCTCCCTTTCTTATCTGGTCTGAAACGCTCCAGAAGCTTAATCCTTTTTCATTGGTTAGATCCTTGCGGATGCGTCCAACATAAACTGGGTCTTTACCTGTAAGGCCCAGCGGCATTGGATATTCCTTGTTTGCCGGATTGTCGATAACTACAATACCGTCGGCATTGTTGAATGCCTCCAGTGCTTCATCAACAGACACAGTACGTTCGGTTTCAATCCAAATAGCCTCGGAATGCGCACGCATTACCGGTACACGGACACAGGTAGCGCTTACTTCTATGTCAGAATGCATGATCTTTCGGGTTTCGTTGTACATCTTCATCTCCTCTTTTGTATAGCCGTTTTCGGTGAAAACGTCTATCTGAGGGATCAGATTGTAGGCCAGCTGATAAGCAAATTTGGATACTGTTGGCTCTTCACCGTTCACCAGCTGTTTGTGCTGATTTTCCAGTTCCTGCATGGCGGCAGCTCCCGCACCCGATGCAGCCTGATAGGTAGCTACATGCACTTTTTTGATGTGGGCTATCTTTTCAATTGCCTGTAAAGATACTACTAACTGAGCGGTAGTACAGTTTGGGTTGGCTATGATGCCCAAGGGGTGGTTCAAAGCATCCTCTCCGTTCACCTCAGGAACAACAAGAGGCACTTCGTCATGCATGCGGAAAGCGCTGGAGTTGTCAATCATAATGGTTCCGTGTCTGGTGATGGTTCCGGCAAATTCAAGAGAGGTGCCTCCGCCTGCAGTGACAAATGCTATATCAACTCCTTTGAAGTCGTCGTTGTGCTTCAATTCTTTTACTTTAATAGATTTGCCTTTGAAAGTATATGATGTACCGGCACTTCTTGAAGAACCGAATAATATCAACTCGTCCAGGGGGAAGTTTCTTTCTTCCAACACTCGGAGCAGCTCCTGGCCTACAGCTCCACTAGTGCCTACAATAGCTGTCTTCATTTTAGTAGTTATTTAAAAAATGGAATTGCAAAGATATAAAAAAGAGGGTAAGGAATTATTTTATTGCCACTTTCTTTGTGATTTTACCGATTTTTATTATATAATACCCTCTTGGAAGGGCTAGTGTATATTCATTTGTACCAGCGTTTATACGCCTGTTGTAAACTTTTACACCCATTATGTTAAATATCTCCAGCAGGCTGTTTTCTGGAAGATTTTCTATTTTTAAACGGTTTTCAACCAGCTTGATTATTGTTTCATCCTGTGACTCTTCCTTTTCATTAAGTCGGTTTAGATTCTCTTTTTGGGCATTACCTGTGATATTCCAGCCGGAGTTATTCTTTTGTGCCTCAGTTATAACAATCTTACCGCTATCTTCTTTTATTGGCTTCTTATGGATAAAACGGCGGGTATTGTCTTTTCGTGATTCCATCTCTGCAGCCCAATTCGAGCTCTCCTGTGCATCTAAAGTGAAAACAGGCCAGCAAATTAGATATGTCGCCATTATTATGGAACCGATTATCTTCATAGAGTGATGTTTGCTCACAAAATTAGAGAAAATATGTGAACAAACCAGTCGATCCCGGAACAATACTGCATTCGTCTTCCTTTATATTTCAAAAATTTTTCCTTCAATGGCAAGTTCAGTGTTGGGGAATACTGTAATAGCTTCTTTCAAAAGTATCCCAAGCTCGTTGTATCGGGACGAGTAATGTCCTATGATCAGTTTTTTTACATTTGAGGCCTTGGCAATTTCGGCAGCCTGACGTGCGGTGGAGTGGAAGGTTTCCCCGGCCCGGACAAGTTCACTTTCGGCAAATGTTGCCTCGTGGTAAAGCAAATCAACATTCTCGATGTAGGGAATTATCTCCGGACTGTAAGCTGTATCGGAGCAGTAGGCATACTTTCGTGACGGAGTGCCGGGGTTGGTGAGCAGCTCGTTTTTTACCAACGTTCCATCTGGTGTAACAAAATCAGCTCCCTCTTTAATATCTCTTATCTGGCTGACAGGGATGGAATAGAAATCTATCATTTCACGAATGATATGCCTTGGCGACTCCTTTACTTCAAAAATAAAGCCGTTGGTGTGAATACGGTGTTTCAGCGGGAAAGAAAAAACACGAATAGACCTGTTTTCGAAAATCTGTTCATGGCTATCGGGATTCAGGGGTATAATGTTAATCTTAAATGACAGGTGTCTTCCCATATATAGCAGGAAAGGGTTTAACAAAAAATCGATCTCTTTGTGGGCATATATATTCAGATCGCCTGTCCTGCCCAGCATGCTGAGTGTTGAGAGCAATCCTGGAAGCCCGAATATATGGTCACCGTGAAGGTGTGAGATGAAAACGCTGTGAAGCTTGCTCATTCGTGTTTTGAACTTCCGCATTTGAAGCTGCGTCCCTTCGCCACAATCAACCATGAAAAGCTTTTCATTCACATCTATAAGTTGTGAGGGAGGGTTATGCAGAGTTGTGGGCATAGCCGATCCGCAGCCCAATATGGTTAAATGGAAATTTGTCATATCAGGGTATACCGATAAGCTTATGCGTTTGAAGACTCAATGCCCATAAAGGGTTTTCCTTAATGAGTGATATGCAATAATCCACATTCTCCTTAATGATGTTGTTATTATCGAAGACTGGACTCAGCAGATATCTATCTGTTTTGGGGAGAATAGATATATCGGGTAATGGATCCCCCTTTTTGATGGGGAAACGCAATTCATCAACCTCGGGAATAAGATCTCTGATTTTCTCGAAATTTTGTTTTGGGCTGCATGAAATATAATCGATCCCGGCAGGCACCTTTTTTGTTCCGTTGGTCTCTATCGCCTGTAAGTATCCTTTTTCCTTAAAGAAGGCAACAACATCATCCGTAAGTTGCAGTGTGGGCTCACCTCCGGTCCAGATGATCCATCTGCATCCATATTTTCCTATTGTGCTCAGTACCTCTTCAGGTGACATTTTTATTCCCTGCTCAAACTCAGTGTCACAGAAGCTACAATTCAGATTGCATTTAGCCAGTCGGATAAAGATAGATGCTTGTCCGGCCCGGCCGCCCTCTCCCTGGAGCGAGTAGAATATTTCATTTACTGTCAGGTTCATAGATTGCTGATGTTTTAGGCGTCTCACTTACCTCAACAGCGTATAGTTCAGGTATCCGTGGTTTGAAAACCTCGTAGAGCATTTTTGCCAGATTTTCTGCAGACGAGTTGAGCGGTGAAAGTATATCGTTGAGATTCCGGTGATCTAATGTTTTATTAATGTACTCTTTCACGATTTTCAGTTCGTTATAATCCCTTACAAAGCCTTGCTCATTCAGATCTTTTGAACGGAGATGAATGGTAACAACATAGTTGTGCCCGTGAACACGGCTGCAGGGGTGATCGTCGCGCAAGCCAAACAGTGAGTGTGCTGCCGAGAAAGAAAATTTTTTACTTATCTTATACATTGAAATTTCAGATTTTTATCTTTTTACTGCCACTGGCATTAATTAGGGCGTTTCCTTTCTATGGTTATGTCAGGGCGACTTGTTACAATATTACCTTTTTACTTTTCCGCCTTCTCAGAAACATCTTTCATAGTCAGTTTTTTAATCTTAAGTGAGTCCTGAGAGGATAGTGATCAGAATATTTAATTTTATCAACCTTTGTGGCGTAGGCATATATATTTGTACTGTGCAAAATATAATCTATACGAAAGAGGAATAAATCCTCATGATAAGTGATACCCGGTCCAAAAGCGGTGGAGACGTAAGCATCTTTCAAACCCTTCTTCATCTGACTGTATGCATACGAAATGGGAGTATCGTTAAAATCACCGCAGATGATAGTCCCCCGGGCATCCTGTGCATCGATTAACCGTTTCACCTTTTCTACTTGATTCACTCGCATTCTGTAAGCTCCGCCCAGTTTCGCCCTGATGTTAGTGGTTACCTGTTCCAGTTTCACCGAATCGGAGTTCTGAAGGAAATCGCTGTAAAGTTTTTTATCTTCATCTTTAATGCTGTTTGATTCCAGGTGCACATTGGCAACGGCATATCTCGCTCCGTCAATATTAATAGTATATATAGCAGCCCCGTTGTAAGAGGACTCAAATACTACCTCTTGGGTTTTCTCTATCGGGTATTTTGAGAAACATGCCAGCCCGAAGATATGATATTTCCCGGAAGATTCCAAACCTGTAACCGAACGATAGGGGTATTTATTTAGTATACGATTCACGTCGCGTTGCGAGAAAATGGACTGTCCCGTTTTGCTTACCAGGTACTCCTGCAGACAAACTATGTCGGCGTCGGTGCTGGAGATATAATCCAAGATTGGGTGGTCAGTTGTATTCTTGTTTCTCTCTTCAGGAAATCCCTGCACATTATATGTAAGAACCTTAATTGTATTCTCAGGGACTTTAGGAGATTTAATATTCAAGGGGAAAAATGTAGTTACAGGCTTATGGCATAGCATAATGGCTGCCAGGGAAACAAAAGCTAGCTTCCATTTCGAGAAAATGATCCAAAATGCAAGGTATCCGGCATTTAAAAAAAATATAATTCCGAATCCCAGCCCTATGTAAGAGAATAGGTTTGTTTTCAGTGGAGAAATATTCCATGAGAGGAATGAGCTGAAAAGCAAGATTATAGCTACCACGTTAGTGGCAAAAATAATCCACTTTACAACCTCTTTGAATGTTGGCTTTTTATTTCTTGCTGGCATTGAAAAGTTTCTTTTTTTCCTCGGCGGAAAGACTACTGTATCCCGATTGTTTCAACTTATCTAAAATTGCATCTATTTCTTCCTGTTCGGTATGTTTGCGCTTATTGTATTCCCAATCGGTTTCGCGACGGGAACTTTTTACTCTTAAAGTACTCCCCCTCTTCCGTGGTTTGAACAGGTCTACAAACAGGTCGATTATCCTGCCCATCCAGTGTGTTATATCTTTCCCTTTTTTGTACTGAATGGCAAAAATATACCCGGACAATGCTCCGCCTATATGTGCTACATGTCCACCGGGATTGGTAGGACTGCCCAGTGAAATGAAATCAAGTACAAACGCAAAGACAGCAATATATATAATCTTCACCGGCCCAAGAAAAAGAAGATTAACCTGAACGTCGGGACGATAAAAAGCGGTGCCCATAACAATTGCCATCACTGCCGCCGATGCTCCAATCATCCATCCCCTGCCCATGTCAAGGTAATATGGAATTGTATTAAAGGCTGCTACATAGAGCAAGGCGCCCGCCAGTCCTCCCAGCACATACAGGCTGCCTAATGTCCTTCCGGAGAAATACTGCTGGAAAATATGACCGAACCAGTATAACCATAGCATATTAAACAGGAGATGAAGAAACCCTTCATGAACGAACATATAGGTTATGGGTGTCCAGAACCTGTTTAGCAGTAAAGGTATATGAGATGGTATTCCCAGAAACGTAATAAGGTCTATGGCGTAAACATTGAATAATGTAAAAACCACGTGGAATATTTTTATAACTACAAAAACAAGAACGTTGATGAAGATCAGCCTTGTCATCACACTACCTGTTTTGTATTTATATTTCAGCGTATCAATAAAATCTGCCATGTCTCTTGTCCGTTTTTCTCCAATATAATATCATGAAAATTCCGAAAAGCATTCCTCCCAGATGGGCAAAATGAGCAACATTGTCGCCACTGCGGTTGGCTACACCAAAGAATAGCTCCAGCAGGCCGTAACCGATAACAAACCACTTGGCTTTTATGGGAAATGGAAAAGGGATAATAAAAAGCTGAGCATTTGGGAATAGCATACCGAATGCAAGCAGAATACCGAAAACGGCTCCCGATGCACCTACAGTAACACTATTCACCAGTGAAAACATCTCCTGTGGTAATATTGCCTGAATCCGAAAGTAAATGATCAGCATCTGAACTAGTCCTGCACCAATTCCTGTAACCAGGTAGTAAGCGATGAACCGCCTTGAACCCCACACTTGTTCCAGTGTTCGTCCAAACATGAAGACTGCAAACATGTTGAAGAATACATGCGAGAAAGAATAGGGATCGTGCAGGAACATATAGGTGACAAGCTGATAGATACGGAAATGTTCCGAACCAATAAAATGTAGCCCGAACTTATTTGAGAGGTCTATACCTGTTCTTTGCAACAACACAAACTGAGCCAACCATACGATTCCGTTTATGATAATGATGTTTTTAGTAACTACAGGAAGTATTCCTGCAAAGCTATTTCTTGAATTATTCATCTTAGTAAAATACTGTTGTGGCGCAAAAATACGTATTATTTTGTTTGAATTGTGGTTTTTTACCTCACAAAAGATGTTTTTTTATTAAAATCAAATACTTTTTACCTATTTTCTTGATTGTTTTCGATTTATAACTTATATTTGACGCCAAAATAAGGCTCAGCCTTGATTTAAAGTATGTTTAATTTTTTTATTTACGTTTTTTATGAACAAATCAGAACTAATTAGCGCTATCGCTGAAAAATCAGGCCTTAGCAAAGTGGATTCCAAGAAAGCATTGGATGCAACACTTGAAACAATTTCTGAAGAAGTAAAAGCAGGTGGAAAAGTTGTATTGGTTGGATTTGGTACATTCTCGGTTTCGGAAAGAAGCGCCAGAAAAGGTATCAATCCTCGTACGAAAAAACCAATCGACATTCCGGCAAAGAAGACAGCCAAATTTAAAGCGGGCTCAGAACTGTCAAATCTCTGATAACTTGCAAGTGGAATAAAAGAGGAGCAAATTGTATAAGTTTGTTCCTTTTTTGATTTATGGTACCTGTTAATCAATAATTCCATATTTGAACTCTGATCTATTTTTTCTTCGCCGCTACATAATTGTTATGAATTTACCTTCTCTGCTTCGCGTAACGTAAAAATTGCTCGTTTAGGAATAATACAATCTTGATTGGATTATGCTCATCCGGCTTAACAAAATAGTCAATTTCTTGCTGCATATTGCTTTTAAAATAAAAAAAATCTGTACCTTTGTGCCTCTTAAAAATGACTCCGTAGCTCAGTTGGTAGAGCAATTGACTCTTAATCAATGGGTCGAGGGTTCGAGCCCCTCCGGGGTCACTAAAAAATCAAGCACTTATCGATTCAAATCGGTAGGTGCTTTTTTTCATGTCATACATAGGTCATAATATGTCAATTCCACATCTTTGGATACTATTTCAAGGGTTCTCTGTTGGACCTATAAAGGCGTAACTCCGGTATTTTCCGAAGTTGATCCGGCGTTGTATATGCCCACTACCCTCACTGTATAGAACATTGACTGTAGATAGTGTGGCAAACAGATCTGACTTACCGGGGATATTTGAATGTAATAGATGTTCTGTGGAACTTGTAGCTGTTTGACAATTTTGAAATAGTCAATCTGCTTATATTTGAACATTCATTATTTTATAGTGCAACAATGCTTTAAGCTGATAAATTTCTTTACATTTGCCAGAGTTGGAATCCTCATATTTGATCAATGAACCCTTTTTTACGCAGGTATAGCATCAGAATGTACTGCTGATAGAAGGCCTGCCACTGATTGTCCACTACAAGGGATTTGATGAATGTTGACTGAAAGTATGTTCAAAGTGAATACATTTTTCCCTCTTCTGTTTTTGTCCACTCATCAAACCCTATTCCACTCCACGGCAGGTTCCTATCAAAATTATAGGGCCACGGATAATGTGGTCTTTTGTTTTCATTGGACCACAAATGAGTTACTTTCCCAATTCGTATCGCAGGGTTGCCTGCATGAAACTCAAAATCGGGTACATTTTTGTTTATAAGAGATTTGGCCCCTATCAGACAGTGTTTTCCGATGGTCAATCCTGGTAATATGATTGAGCCAGATGCAATTTGAGAAAAATTGTCGACAGTTGTACCAACCAGGTGATTGGAAGGAGGTAAAGGATCATTCGTGAAAACTACCATGGGATAGATGAAGACGAAACTTCCAAACATGCACTTGCTCCCTATTTGCACATGACTGTTTAAACGACAATAGTCGCCAAATTTCACATCTCCTTGCACATCGCTGAATGTCCCCACCGAACAGTGTTTCCCAAATATTGATTTTTCTCTGATGGAAACCATGTTCCCGGTGGCAAAGTATTCTCCAAACAGGCTACCCGAATAGATAATTGATCCGCTCCTGATAAGTGAATGTGCCCCGATCTGTGTTTTGGGATTTGTATAGTTGTCATCTTTGTAGTAGCGGGCATCCGGTTCACCAATAATACAATTATCCCCTATGATGGTATGATCCATAATCTCTACATGATCGTGAATAATTGCATTTCTCCCTATCTGCACATTATATCCAATAATTGCAGATTTACTTATCGCAATGTTTCTTTTTGTCCTCATCGTCATTTAATTTATGGAGTTTGATCCCCTTGGAAAGGATGTGATGGATGTGACTTTTTTTTACCAATCGCATTGAGATCAAACATCAATGAAAACTCAATTATTTTTGGCATTTTATTACTGGAAAGTTTTTGATTGCACAACATCGAAATTTTATTTTTCAACTCCTCTTGATCGCAGCCTTCATTTACAACAACCTTTGCTTTTATTGCTTCCCCCAGTAATTCATCCTCAATAGCCGTTACCGTGCAGTCAATAACTTCAGGAATTGTTGTGATTACCTCTTCAATCTCTTTGGGGCTGATGCGATACCCCCCTATTTTCAGGATTCCTTTCTTGCGGTCAGTCAGAAATAAAAACCCATCTTCGTCAAAATAACCCAAATCACCTGTGTATAGCCATCCATTTTTCAACGTTTCGCTTGTGCCAACCGGATCGTTAAAATAACCTTTCATGATGTTCTCTCCTTTCACAATTATTTCGCCAACTTCTCCAACCTTAGTTGATTGACCATCTTCGTTCACGATATCCAAGGTAACCCCGGGTATGGGATTGCCGACGGATCCGATTTTTAATTTTAGCAATGCTGGGGGTAGGTAGGTCAATCTTGCTGTTGCTTCCGTTTGCCCGTACATCACATAAAAGTCAATGGCAGGGAAAGCATTGACAAACTCTTCAATAAAAGCTTCATGAAGTTTTCCCCCTGCTTGAGTAACATACCGCAAATGAGCGAATCTTGTGTTTTTAAAAGTGAGTGATTTTCTCAATAACAGTTGAAAATGACTCGGAACGCCGGCAAAACCGGTTAATCGATACTTTACAAGGTTATCTATTACAGATCCCAGTAATGCAAAATTATTATGCAACAGAATGGCTGCACCCACTTTAAGATGGGTATGTAGAATGGATAAACCATAACAATAGTAGAGTGGAAGAACCAACAAGATGGAATCATCCGACCTCAGTTTTAAATAGGAGAGAATTGATTCCGTGTTGGCCCGAAGGTTCCTATGAGTCAGCATTACCCCTTTGGGAGCTCCCGTAGATCCGGAAGTGAACAAGATATCAGCTAATCTGTTTTCATTAAACAAACTATTTTGCGAAAGTTCCGTTCTGCTGTTTCCATTGCGCTCCTTCTGGGATTGTATGATCTCATCCAGCTTCGATTCATTGAATAATTCACTTCTGAATGTATGATTTTTCATTGATTGATCAGACGCAAACGAATATTTGCACTGGGTTAGACTTTCGATGTAACTCAGGTTTTCCTGCTCTATCGATGGATTCAATGGCACGCAAACATTTCCCGATTTGATGATAGCCAGGTAGCAGGTGATGAAAAATAGTGAGTTCTGACTGATTAAAATAATCTTGTTATCCTCGCCTAATCGATCAGAAAGATAGTCTGCCAGAGTCAAACTTCTCCAATAAAGCTCTTTGAAGGAAATTTTTTCTCCTTCATTCAAAATGAATTTTTTATCCATTTCTTTACCCTCACTGAACAGATAATCGAAAAGATTCATTGCAATGAAAAATTGATTATGAATTCAAAAGTATATTGTCTTGGATCTTAAATATTCGGTTGTCTTTCTTTTTCTCTGCAAGTTTGCAATAATACTGCCTGCCTCTTCCTCAGTTTTGCCTACCGAATCTGCAATTTCCTTTACAGTGTAATGATTCTCCGTACCATACATAATTAAATCCAAAGTCTCGTAGGGCATTTGAAAAAAAAATTCTTCCTGCGTTTGTTCCGCGCTGTATGTGTCGGTAGTGGGAGTTCTGTCAATTACTTCCTTTGGTATACCCAGGTATTTAGCCAGTTGATACACTTGCGTTTTGTAAAGATGGGTAATTGGCATCACATCTGCACCTCCATCTCCATATTTGACAAAAAAACCTTGCTCAAATTCTTGTTTGTTGTGTGTGCCAATCACGGCATAGTAAAGGCTCTCTGCGTAATAATAAAGCATAGACATCCTTGCACGCTGCTTAAAATTAGACGATGCAACAATTTGCAAGTAATCTTTCCTGGAGAGAATTTTCCTCTTTACTTCACCATTTGGGGTGACTATTGTTACAGAAAAGAGAGGGGGAATATTCCTTTCAGCAGATTGGTTGATGACGATTTTCGACTTGTCAGCCAGTGGATTGAACTCTGGAATAGCGTTTGAAATAGCTCTATTGCGACGTGCATAGCAGTTAAACCCCTTTAGGGCATCAGTTATGTTTTCAACAACCGCCTCTACTCCAAATTGTATTGCCAGTCGCCTGGCCATCTGTTCGCTTTCAGAGCTTGACTCTGATTCCGGCAATATTAGCCCTAGCACATTTTCAGGACCAAATGCCCTTACAGATAAAGCCAGTGTTGTTGATGAATCAATGCCTCCGCTAATTCCCACAACTGCACCCTTGCGATTAAATCGGTGAACCACAGTGTCATGCAGTTTCTTTACTATAGCATTGCACGCACTCTCAATGTCTTCAATATATAAAAGATCATGAGACAATTTTTTTTTCAGCTTTTTTCCCATTCATCTCATTATTTATATTGATGTTATCTGGAATAAACAACCCTGTCCAACTTTACAAGCTCCGATTCTATTAATGTTGGAACTGATTTTTCAACAAAACAGGAATTCAAAATCTGAGTCGACAAAATAGCAGTGAATGCCATACCATCAATTTCAGTTATGTGATGCATCAATTCCATCTTATCAAGAAGTAACTTCACCCTTCCATAGTCGAAAATGCCGATAGATTGTATCTTTTCTTTAGAAAGAAGTTCCTGTAGGTAGTCTGGCAGGTATTCTGAACGGAAAGAAGATGCAACGGGTGCTCTGTAAGGTTGCTTTTGTCTGGCAATAATTTTTTCAGGCACCCTGTTTCTCATCATCTTTTTCAAAAGATATTTCTCTTGCAACCCTTTCAGTTTGTAAGAGGGTCTCAACTTCATACAAAATTCAATTACACGGTGATCCATGAAAGGATATCGCCCATCAACAGAGTGAGCCATGGCCATGCGTTCACCTTGTGAAGACAATAGATACCCTGAAGTGAAAATGGTTGCTTCAAGCCATTGGGCACGTGACAAAAGATCGACTCCTTTCAGTTTTGACTTCAATTTATCTGAGAGCTCATCTACAGGGTGATAATCATTAGTCTCAGCTTTTATATCGGATGAAAAAAAACTCCTGATACGTGATGTATTGTTCCACCGCAACAAATGTGAGTAGATGGGGGAAGATGTTTCACTTAATTTGTATCCGAAAAACATCTTCAGCGCCATCTCGTTTGTATCTCCCATCTGCGACATATAGGGATAGAGACTTTTAAGCAACAAGTATCTGTACTTCGATGTGGGTTCTTTCGACCAAAACTCTCTTATCACCGCCTCCTTGTAAATATTGTAACCCCCCAATATTTCATCAGACCCTTCCCCGGTAAATACTATTTCGATATTACTATTTTTCACTAGTTTAGAGAGTAAAAATATGGGTACGGGAGCGCTGCGTAACAGTGTGGTTTCAGCATGCCATACCACCTCTTTAAAATTAGCAGCAATATCTTCATCGTTGCAGGCCAGTCTGTGGCGATTCGTTCTAAAGAATTCGGCTGCTATATCTTGATATGCTGACTCATCGAATTTTGGGTTGCTAAAGCCAATGGAGAAGGTATTGAGGTCCAGATCAGGGTGAATCTTTTTTATGTAGGAAATAATCACTGAAGAATCTAATCCTCCGCTTAGATAGGCACCATATGGTTGGGCAGGCTCTGTTCTGATGGATACAGCATCGCACATCAGCTCATCAAATTGATCCATAGACTCTGCCAGGCTAAGTCCGGAGTATTCTTCCGGCAAATAAACGGGATATTCCCAATAAGATTCAATTTTCAATCCTTCACGATTTATTGTGAGGTAGTGCCCGGGAGAAAGTTCAGAAACTCCTTCAAAAATTGTATCAGGAGTTATGGTTGTCCAGAATGTTGCAATCTGTGAGAGAGACCTGCCTGAAATCTTTCGAGTAACCTGTGGATATTCAAATAGAGCTTTTATTTCAGATGCGAAAACCAATCCGCCGGGTATCAAGCTGTAGTATATCGGGCATATACCCACTCTGTCGCGGGCAAGAGTCAGCTCTTCTTTCGCTACATTCAAGATGGAAAAGGCAAATTGACCGTTGATCATATTCAGGCATTTTATCCCAAAATGTTCATACAAACGAAGAACTAGTTCAGCATCTCCATCTGATTTGACATGACACCTCCTCTTGACCAGTATTGATTTTAATTCTGAACGATTAAACACCGATCCACTCCATACAATCCATAACGATTCCTCTTCATTTGAAAATGGCGATTCCTGTCCCTGCATAACATTTGAAGTGTTCTGCCCTTCACCCAATCCAACACAACCTGATACATATACGCCTATATGCCCTGATCCCCTGTGCTTTATCCGTGTAAGCATACGTCTTAAAACAGCCAAAGAATCAACAGTCCCACTTTTAGAAAAAAATCCAACCAATCCAGACATTTTTCTCAATGTTAGTGAAATACCTTAACCTATACACATTGATTTTTATTCTTTTTGCTCCAATTTCTTGAGGACAAATGCCGATATATTGTTGATGGATTTGAAATTGTCATCCACCAGATCACTATCTTCAACCTCAATATGAAATTCATCTTTCAAAAAGTCAATTAAAAAAAGAAAACCCATAGAATCCAGTAAACCGTTCTCAAATATTAATGTATCCTCTTGAACAGTATTGCTTTGATAAAATGATTCTCTTGCTATATACTGCTTCACTGTGGTAGTAATGTCAGTTTTGTTAAACATCTTAATTAATATTTTGTGATTTTAATAATAAAACAGCAAATAAGCGATTAAGTTTAATATTTTAAAAGTTTAACACAATTGCTGAAGTTTAACAATGGTCTTCTGAGACTACAAATTAACGTTAAATATGCTGAAATTCCTAATTTGCGGAACATCTATTTGCTGCTCAATGGTAAGCCGTGCACGGCTTACCTCTACAGGTTCAAAGGCCTGAATACGCTTATACCCCACCGATTCACCTTCGCAAAGCGTTTTCCAACCACGTCTTGTCAGGCCTTCCACTTTGTATTTACGAATGCGTTCACCTTTGGCTATATTTTCTTGAACAATTATCTGATTAGCGAATTGGCATTTATCTAAACTGAGGTTAATTATTTTGCCAGTTCCGGCAGTTGATTTCAACGGATGTGCGGTTAATTCCTCCACACGAGCACCAAATTCTTCCAAACGCTTCACGTCGCCTTCGGCTTTGAAGTTATGAATTCCGAAAAGTGAATTCCAGCGGATACCGATGTAGATTCCGGGTTGGATGTCGTATTTACGACACGATTTCACAAAATCGCTCACGATATCGCCTTTGCCATCGCTCCATTTCAGGGCTTTCATGCTGTACGGATTTACATCGCTTTGATAAATGGCGAATCCTGTTTCGTGCGTGGCGGTAATCACAGCGAATTTGGCACCCATTGCTTTTGCAGCGCGAATCCATTGATCGGTATCTAATTCCTCCGGGTTGAATATGTTGTAATCTTCAACCGGCGCGATACGGTTGCGGTCTGATTGTATTTTTTACCGTCGAAAACGTGCAGGTCGTAATGAAAAATCACGCCCAATCCGGCTTCGTGCCATTTGAGTTGGTGTGGTGCAGGCACAGGAAAACTTTTTGAGTTTTTAGTCAGAGGTTGGGCAATGCCGTTTTGCAGTGTAAGGAAAGTGATAATTAGTAATGTGAATGATATTGTTGTCATTATTGGATTGAGGGTAATGAATTTGGCCAGATTTTTATCTCCGATACCAACCGGGGGTCGTTCGATAAAATACTGGAACGGATCAACAACAGCCACCACATCTATTGGGTGAAAGACGGGGAGATAACAGAGTATGCTTAAAAAAAACGCCCAACCCATAGCCAACATCCTTTCGGAATTCTTCGATGAAAATCCCGGATTGAAGACATCGGTGGCCGAACATCGCGCCGTCTCGGCGTGGCGGGAACTGTTGGGCGAAGGGGTTTCGCACTACACCAAAAACGTCTATTTCCGGCGAAACGTCCTGCACGTGCAGCTTACTTCATCGGTGTTGCGCGCCGAGCTGATCCTGAACAAACAGACCCTGATGGATAAACTAAACGAGCACGTCGGAATGGAAATTGTGAAGGATATTGTTTTTCGTTAAAATTTTGCTATTTTTGCGGTAACCACATCCCTAAGCGGAAGCCGTTATGTTAAAAAAAGCAGCCATATTGCTTGCCTTATTGTTGATCCTGGCTTTGTGCCGCCGTGATCACAACCGGTCAATATATGCCCGGCTACAACAATGGGATTCCTTACTGGAAGAACACCCCGAGGCCATACACGACAGTTTGCTTCAATTAAACCCTAAAGAACTCTCCCGCGCCAACCGGGCATATTACGGCTTGTTGAAAACTATTGCCGACGACAAAAGGTTTGTGCAGTTCACCTCCGATTCGCTGATAAACGCCGTGCACCGCCATTACCACCATAACGGTAAGCGGAGCGAAAATCACATCCGTGCACTCACGTATTTATCCATTGTGCGACACCGGATGGGAGTTGCGGACAGCACTGTCTTTACTCCCTTGAAAGAGGCGGAACAGTTATATTTAAAACAAAAACGGTCCAATCCCAGCACCGGATATATGCTCTATTATCATCTGGGTGATTTATTATCGAACAACAATGATTTCAGCTCAGCCTACAACTATTTCAATAAAGCGTTGCAAACGGCAAAACAAGAAAGAGATTCAATTCACGTTTTTGACACATATCTGGCGTTGTTTTGGAATGAAATGGAGCAAGAAAATTACCAAGAAGGTAAAGTGTATTTAGATTCTGCGCAAATTTCTGCCGATGAATCGCCCGATGTTTTATATAAATTGCACAATGCTCAAGCTACTTATTTTGGTACTCAGAACATTAATGACAAAAAATTGGAATACACCAAAAAACGTTTTAATTTGATTCCTTATCTGAAAGAAACTCCTCAGTTGTTTCGCCTCTACTACTCTCTTTCCGATGCTTACACCGGTAACGGGCAAGCTGACAGTTCCATGTATTATGCAAAACTTGCCATTGAACATATTACGGATTCTGCTTACAAACTTAACTATTTATTGTATGATAATGTTGCCGATATAGCTGAGAGGCAAAATAACCTGCGGCTGGCATTGGAGTACCGCCAAAAAGCGTTCGAGGCCTACGAGAAAAGCATCGATACCCGGCTCGATACCCAAATACAGGAATTGGAAAAGCGCTACAACCTTGCCGAAGCAGAGAACAAAGCCCTGAAGGCGCAAAAACGGGGCAGGATATTTACAAGCGTCTCGTTATCGCTTCTTTTACTTTTGGCCGCGGTCATATTCGACTGGAACCGCCGTAGAAAAATAGCCCTGCTCGAAAAAAACAATGCCCGAAGCAAACTGCGATTGGCTCGGCAACAAGCGTCCGAAAACCGCCGCATGATAAATATTGTGCTGCCTTACCTGAAGTTGCACAACAGTTTACAGCAAGAACTGCTTACTTTTTCAAACAAAATACGGGCAAAAGACAACGACACGGCCGATAAATACGAGCAAATATTAAAAGACAACCGTCAACTTTTCGATAAAACCACTCAGCAACTTTTTACTGACGAGTTGTTGGCAGAAACGCTGAAAACCGCCAATGGGCTGGAACTATTAAATGAAACCGACCGCATACTGCTCTTTATGCTGGCCATTGGAGCCGGAAACGAGCACATTGTGGCGTTACTTAACACCACTCCGGCCAACCTGAAATCGAAAAAATCGTACCTGAAAAAGAAAATACACGTCAATGCCTCCGCGTTTGACAACCCCGAATTTATGTTGTCGCTTTTCTGACCCTGTCGTTTACCACAATAATTCCGGTAAGAATATTTTTCAAACACAACTGTATATCAACATAATACATTGTTTTCAGGGTAAGAATCGCACCGGACTATTGCTCCCCCCCCCTTATAATCCAAACTTTTTTCCCCCAAATAAAAAAAAAAAAAAAAAAAAAAAAAAAATCAAAAAAAAAA